>NZ_JBFPKP010000040.1:0-23558 GCF_040948855.1 Paraburkholderia sp. BR10882
ATGCCCATCGGCTACACTCGACGCTCGATTACGTCAGCCCTATGACGTTCGAGAAGAACTGGCTCGCTGCCCAGCGAGCCGCCTGAATTCCCTCGGCTATGGGATACGTCAAACAGGGGTAAGGTCAATCCTTGCCCGAGTCGAGCATGTGTTTGCGGTCGTGGAGCGGCTGTGGGGCTTCACGAAGGTTCGTTATCGCGGGCTGTCAAAAAACGCCAATCGCGCCTTTGTGGCGCTCGCGCTAGCCAATCTTTACATGTGGCGAGGTCGCTCGACAGCACAGGTGCGCCCGTAGAGGGCCAAAGACGGGCGACAAGCCCGTGCAGGGCCCCTCAAGGGGCCCAACATGAGCAGGAATGCCTCGCTTTTACGACTGTTATTCGCGATCTCAAAAGTTTACACATCTCTTGATCGCAACCCGTTGTGTTTACACGGCTTGATCAGCGTAGCCCTAAGCCAATGCTGATCAAGTCCACCGTTCATGACTGTCGTGCGTTATAGCGTGGACGTGCAACGGCGAAAGTAAAAACGGGATGAAGCAACTGACACTGGCGATGGCTGTCGATCAATGCGGGCGATTCGAGGCGCAGCGCAAACCCACGCGACGCGAAGCGTTTCTCGATGAGATGAGCTCGATCGTGCCGTGGGCGCAGCTGTGCGCAGTGGTGGAGCCGTTTTATCCGACACGCTGCAATGGTCGCCCGCCGATTGCACTGGAGCGCATGCTGCGGATTCGCTTTGTGCAGCACTGGTTCAACCTTGCCGACCTTGCATGCGAAGAGGCCCTGTACGACAGCCTCAGCCTGCGCCGTTTTGTTGGCATTGACCTGGGCAGCGAAACGGTGCCGGACGCCACGACGATGCTCAAATTCCGGCATCTGCTGGAAGAGCACAAGCTGGGCGAGCGAATCTTCGCGGAAGTGGGAGTGGTGCTGCAGGCGCGGGGGCAAAGCTCAAGAGCGGCACGATTGTCGACGCCACACTGATCGGTGCACCCTCGTCGACGAAGAACAAGGAGAAGGCGCGTGACCCGGAAATGCATCAGACGCGCAAGGGCCAGCAATGGTATTTCGGCATGAAGCACCACATCGGTGTGGACAGTCAGAGCGGGCTGGCTCATAGCGCGGTCGTAACCGCCGCCAACGTACACAGCAAGCATCCGCAGCCGCAGTTGCTGCACGGTGAGGAGCAACGCGTCTACGGTGACAGCGCATACGCGAGCCAGAAAGCACTGATTCACAGCAAGGCCCCGAACGCACGTGACTTCACCAACAAGCGCACGCGCCGCAAGGACATCGTCGACGAGGTGGCGCGCCGCAAGAACCGCAACAAGTCGAAGATCCGTGCCCGGGTCGAGCATGTGTTCGCGGTCGTGAAGCTGCTGTGGGGCTTCACGAAGGTTCGTTATCGCGGGCTGGCGAAGAACGCCAATCGCGCCTTCGTTGCGCTCGCGCTGGCCAATCTTTACATGTGTGGTCGCTCGACGGCACAGGTGCGCCCATAGAGGGCCAAAGACGGGCGAAGAGCCCGTGCAGAGCCCCTCAAGGGGCCCAACATGAGCTCGAATGCCCGCTTTTGCGGCTGTTTTTCGCGATCTCGAAAGTTGACGCATGTCTTGGTCGCAACCAGTCGTGTTTACCGGGCTTGATCAGCGTTGCCCTAACACCTTCGAGAACAAGACATCGTCGATGTCGCAACGGTTCTTGGCGGTGTACCCGAGCGGTTGGTCGAGCGTGAACATCACAGATGCGATCGCCGAATAGCAGTGACGCTGCTAACGCCGAGTCGCTTAAATGCTTACCTGCGCGGCGACAGGCCTGCGCTGAATAGTGAGGAATTGCGCGGCTACCAGTTATTCAAGGCAAACCATTGCGCAACCTGCCATGCGGGCAGGAATCTGGGCGGGCAGTCGTTCGAGCGAATGGGTCTCCCGGCCGACTACTTTTCCGTTCGGGGCTACACGTCCGCAGGACAACGGTCGGGCGAATGTTACAAAAGAGTCGCTCGATTGCCATGCGTTCAAGACGCCGACGCTGCGTAACGTGGAACTGACCGCGCCATATTTTTACGACGGTCGCCGTGCTGAACTGCATGCAGCTGTGCGCGACATGGCGACGTATCAGGTCGGCAGGCGATTGCCTCAGTGCGCCAGCTGACGGACTCAGTCGGTCGCGCGGTGACGGATATATCCGTTGGAAACGAGAATCTGTCCGCGCGTACCGAAAAGCACGCTGCATCCCTTTAGAAAACCGCATCAAGATGGCGCAGCTCACCGAGACGGTTCGAAACAACGCTGACAATGCTATTCAGGCGAGCACGCTTGCCTTGAACGCGACCGATCTGGCAGAACGTGGCAACGACGTGGTGTCAACCATGATTGGTACCATCGAGAAAATCAGTGGCAGTTCTGCCAGAATTGCTGAGATCACGGGTGTAATCGAAGGTATCGCCTTCCAGACCAATATTCTGGCGCTCAATGCGGCGGTGGAAGCTGCCCGGGCGGGCGAACAGGGGCGCGGCTTTGTGGTTGTGGCAAGTGAGGTACGCAATCTCGCACAGCATTCGGCCACGGCGGCCAAGGAAATTAAGTCGCTTATTGGTGACCCCGTGGCGGTCGTGGAGCATGGGGCAAGCCAGGCGGCCGACGCAGGAACAACGATAGGGCAAGTCAAGGATGCGATCAGGTGTGTCGCGGATATCGTCAGCGAGATTTCCTGGCGTCTGAAGAGCAAAGCGTCGGCATCAAGTATGTCAACACCGGCATCAGTGAGATGGACAGGGCCACGCAACAAAACGCGGCTTCGTAGAAGCTTTTATTCTCCAGTTTCAGGGATTGCTCACCCCTGCGCCCGCCGACACGTTGAACACCGACACTGAATCCTCCAGTTCGACCGCCTGCGCGTTCAACGCCTGCACGCCGGCGCCTGCCTGCTCCACGAGCTCGCTTGCTCGACGACCTGGCGGCGCATAAAATCTGTACGTTGACCCGAACTCATGGAAGAGAATCATGCGGCGCCGGACCAGCATACACAACGGTTTCAGAGCCATTCGTGCTTGCGGTGTCGCTTGAGACAGGAGGGCGAGGCCCGGTCACATCGGCGGTCTGCCGAGTTACCGCTCGATCACACACGCGATAACGGGTTGGACTCGCCGTCTGGCCCGGTGATAGCAAGCCGGCACGCAGCGGACTCGCAAGCCAGTCCGACTACCCCACATTTCCGGGGTGGTTCAAACTGGGCAGGCGTGCTGCTATCTCCGACCAATAGAGATTCTTTACGTTGACGTGCCTTCAAGATCTGCTTCGCGAACTTGGCAGATTCCTCTGTCCTAGCCATTCACTCGATCCGGCGGAATACTAGCGTGCCGTTGGTGCCGCCGAACCCGAACGAATTTGAAATGGCAACATCAATCGGCATGCGTCGAGCTACGAGGGGTACATAGTCGAGGTCGCATTCCGGGTCGGGCTTTGTCAAGTTGGCGGTCGGCGGCGCAATCTGGTGGTGCACGGTGAGCGCGGTGTAGACGGCCTCGACACCACCCGCAGCGGCAAGCAGGTGCCCGGTCACTGATTTTGTCGAGCTGATCGCGAGGTCCTTGGCGTGCGAGCCGAAGGCTGCCTTCAGCGCGAGCGATTCCGCGCGGTCGCCGAGCGGCGTCGAAGTGCCGTGCGCATTGATGTATTGCACGCTGTCGGCCGCGACGCGTGCATTGCGCAAGGCATTGCGTATGCAGCGGGCCGCGCCTTCCCCGTCTTCCGACGGGCTAGTAATATGGAATGCGTCACCGCTCAGTCCGAATCCGGCCAATTCCGCGTAAATCCGTGCGCCGCGCTGGCGCGCGTGCTTCATCTCCTCGAGCACGATGATGCCCGCTCCTTCACCTAGCACGAAGCCGTCGCGCTCCGCGTCCCACGGGCGGCTCGCTGTCTCGGGACTTTCGTTGCGCGTCGAGAGCGCCTTGGCCCGGCCAAAGCCCGCGAGGCTGCTCTCGGTGATCGCCGCCTCTGCTGCCCCTGCAATCATGACATCGGCGTCACCATACTCGATCAGCCGGGCGGCGTCTCCGATCGCATGAGTGGCGGTCGAGCACGCCGTCGCCATGGCGAGATTCGGTCCCTTGAGCCCGTACCGGATCGAGAGATGCCCCGCGATCATGTTGATGATGGATGAGGGCACGTAAAATGGGGACACCCGCCGCGGCCCTTTGTCCCTGATCGTGAAGGCAGTGTCGACGAGGGTCTGTACGCCGCCGGTTCCGGACCCGACATGAACGCCGATCCGGGAGGCATTTGCTTCGGTCACTGTGAGGCCGCTGTCGACGAATGCTTCCATGCCGGCCACGACACCGAGTTGGATGAAGCGATCCATATGGCGGACCTCTTTTTCCGAAATGAAGCGAGTTGCGTCGAACCCCTTGACTTCGCCAGCGATTTGCGCCGGGAAATCGGTCGTATCGAAAAAGGTGACCCGGCCGATTCCGCTGCGGCCGGCAATGACATTCGACCAATTTTCCTCGACGCCAATCCCGACCGGGGAAATGGCACCAAGACCGGTGACGACGACTCTTCGGTTGTCCATTTTTTCTTATTTGATATCGAAAATCGACCAATACCGCGCGAAATGCTAAAGCTGTCGACCCGTGCGATCGATAGGGAGGGGCTTTACGGTTTGATCCGATAGTAGCCATGTGGCCGTCATCGTCCCACAAAAGCCGGCACCCACTATCACGATCGATACAGTCATTGCCACGGCTCCTATGGTTGTTCTCGTATCCGCTCCCGTAGAAAATTGATTTTGACGTTAAGATGGATATCCGCTCCGATAGCGTCGCTTGCATCGGGGCATATCGGGAAAGTTCTCTTTCCGGCACGGATAGTCGGAAGCTGTGCCGCGCGTCGCAGGAAGCGACTATGCGGCATCTCGCCTCGAACTACAAAATCAATTGTTTGGATAACACTGATTCGCATCGCAAATGAATATCTGCGAAGGACCGGCATGACGAACGCGCGCATCGTCGATGTTCTGCGCAGCGAGCGGATAGTGCAGTCGCTTCAGAACCTTCGCAATTCCTTGGCAAGGGCCGTTCGTGGGTGCCTTCTTGATCATCGGGTCAGAACCGGTTCGTCAGACGCGCATTCTAGCGCCCCCGCACTAATGCGACACAACCCTTCAATGACGCTTAGTGTTGGTATCAATGCATTTGACGCCTTTCTTCTGGTAGTTGCACAGAGAGTCGCGTAACGTGCCGTGTTAGGTAGGTGGGTAGTACGACGACCCGCAGAGCTTAGGTTAATTAACATTTTCCCGATAAGGATTGTGTATGGAAAAGATAAACAACTGATTGCGGGTTTTCCGAAAGGGCGGAATTTGCTTGCGTGCCCCGTCGGGACTGGCTCGCGGGGTTGGCGAGGGCGGTCGGATTAAAGTCAAGGCTTTGCGGATACGAGAATGGCTGCAAAACATGGCCGGCAGGCGATCCCCACAACATTGACGGATGAGCAGTCGGGCATTTGTATTGCAGCATCTGAGCCGTGGCCGCCGCCGACGTTGCTGTTACAGAAGGTGTTCAACTACGGGTGCGTGATGCGTTCCTTCTGCGCGGCAGTCACGACTTCGACGATCTAACTGACGCGCTGTTCCTCTCATCCAGATTGCCGCGCCACAACTCGTGCAGGTTCGCCTCACCGCACGCAGAGCGGCGCGCCCCAATGCAAGCGATCGCAAGCAACGATCTATCCAAATTGGAACTGCACAGATGGGCCAAGTTAATCGTTATATGCTGTTGACCGGCGCCAGCCGCGGTATCGGTCATGCCACAGTTAAGCTTTTTCAGGAAAACAACTGGGAGGTGTTCACTGTCTCACGGCGACCGTTCTCGGACAGTTGCAAGTGGCCTGCGGCGCGTGAAACGCACATCCAAGCAGACCTCGCGGACCTCGATAACATCGACCGGATCGCTTTGGAAGTCAGGCGACGGCTACCTGATGGACAACTACATGCGCTCGTCAACAATGCTGGAATCTCGCCTAAAGGCGAGAACAGATCGCGCCTCGGAATTCTCAACAGCGATATTCAGACATGGATGACTGTTCTTAACGTGAATTTGGTATCCAACGCATTACTGGCGCGATCGCTGTTCCCAGAATTGGTCCGAGCAAAAGGAGCGATTGCCAACGTAACATCGATCGCCGGGGTGAAGGTTCATCCTTTCGCGGGTACTGCGTACGCAGCTTCAAAGGCTGCGCTCGCAGCTCTAACACGAGAAATGGCACACGAGTTTGGCCCCGAGGGCGTACGCGTCAACGCTATTGCGCCGGGCGAAATTGATACCTCGATCCTGTCGCCCGGCACTGAGGAGATCGTGGATCACGGTATTCCTATGCGTCGTCTCGGAGATCCGGCCGAAGTCGCACGAGTAATCTACTTCCTCTGCACTGAGGCCTCGTCGTACATCAACGGAGCAGAGTTGCACGTCAGTGGAGGGCAGCATGTCTGAAGTCATGCGTCGGCACATAAAGACCGACGCCATGTGGCATATGGGCTGAGCCGGCGAAATCTGGAAGAGATGATGGCTGAACGTGGCATCGATGTCGACCATTCAACCGTGCACCGATGGGCGATCAAGTTGCTGCCCGCTCCGGAAAGGCATTTCGACGTCGCAAGCGCGCAGTCGGCAGGAGCCGACGCGTGGATGATACGTATATCAAGGTCAAGGGACAGTGGAAGTACTGTACCGGGCCGTGGACAAAGCGGAAGATGATCGATTTCCTGCTGCGCGCCCACCTTGACAAGGCTGCCCCGAAGCGCCACTTCGAAAAGTCGATCGAGCGCAGCGGCGAACCCGAGGTGGTAACGATCGACAAGAATGGGGCGAATCTCGCTGCGCTTGAGGCTATCGACGCCGGGCGCGAGACGCCGACCAAGATCTGTCAGTCGAAGTATCTGAATATCATCGTCGAGCAGGAAGAAACGCAGCAACGAGACACATCAGTCCAGGACCGACCCCGATGCGCAATTCTATCGCAAAGGCAAAACGGCCAGCGAATTGGGGTAATGGGCCGTACGCTGACCGATAACCGGCACGGTCTGGTGGTCAATGCGCGCGTGACACGCGCCGACGAACATGCTGAGCGTGAAGCGGCTAAGATCATGATCCACGACGCACGGCAAGCGGCAGACGATGCCAGCGCAGACATCACACTGGGCGCGGACAAGGGTTACGATGGCCAGGAGTTCATCGAGGCGTGCCAGCAGATGAGGGTCACCCGCACGTTGCGCAAAACACGCAAAACACCTCGAGGCGGCGTTCGGCAGTGCCCGATACGATTGCCCCGAGCGTGGGCGACGCCATTTCGCAGGCTGCAAGTGCTTGGGGTGAGAACTGGCATGGCGAGAAGCGCAGCAACGACACGCATGAATTCAGCGCGGACAGTCAGCCGCGGCTGTTTCGCAAGAGTCCTGGTACGGGCGCGATGCTTTCTGATATGGGGCACGTGCTGACGGATAGCCGGCATGGCCTCGTGGTGAACGCACAGGTGACGCAGGCCAACGGCACAGCCGAGCGAGACACAGCGGCCGAGATGCTTGCGTATGCCGCGCAGTTTGCCAGTACATCGATTATGGTCGGCGCTGACAAAAACTACGACACGGCTGGTTTCGTGGCAACGTGTCGCGCAAATGGCGTGACGCCGCATGTTGCGCAAAACGATGGTCGCGCGGGCAGCTCGGCCATTGACGGACGTACAACGCGCTGATCCGGCTACGCCATCAGTCAGCGCAAGCGCAAATGCATCGAGCAGTTTTTTAGCTGAAGCAAGACAGTCGGCAGGATTCGGCAGGTGATGTCTCGAGGGCTGCAGCGCGTTGACCACCGCGCGGTACCGCGCGACGGGCACGCCCCTTCCGGAACCGCAGGTCGCGCGGCGGCTCGCTGGAACGATGGGCCGCTTGGTCGGCAACCGTATGGCAGCGTTTAGACGGTGTTATGAACTTTCGGCCAGACCTGGTACCCTGGCGGGATGAAAAACGCAGACCCTACCCAACGGATGTATCGAATGAAGAGTGGTCCTTCGCCGCTCCGTACCTGAAATTGATGAATCAGGACGCGCCTCAGCGTCGCTACGAATTGCGCGAAATGTTCAACGCCTTGCGCTGGATTGTCCGCGCGGGTGCACCGTGGCGTCTGCTGCCCAATGACTTTCCGCCGTGGGAGTTGGTCTATCAGCAGACACAGCGCTGGATTCAGGCAGGCTGTTTCGAAGCCATGGTCAATGACCTACGTTCGATTATCCGCGTGGCGCAGGATCGCCGGGGGCATCCCAGTGCAGTCATCCTCGATGGCCGTACGCTGCAGTCGACGTGCGAGAGCGGTCCACGCGCAGGCTATGACGGGTACAAGCGTAAGAAAGGCAGCAAGGTGCATAGGCGGTGGATACATTGGGGCAACTGCTTGCGGTGCATGTGACGCCGGCCAACGAACAGGAGCGCGCAGGTCGCGGAATTGGCTCGTCAGGTTCAGCAGGCCACGGACCACACAATCAAAGTGGCGTTCGCCGATCAGGGCTATACCGGAGAGGAGCCGCGCAGGCGGCACTCGATGAAGGCATTGAGCTTCAGGTAATCAAGCTGTCGCAGGCAAAAAAGGGGGGCGTGTTGCTGCCACGCCGCTGGGTGGTTGAGCGCAGCTTCGGCTGCGCTCAACCGTTTCCGCCGACTGGCAAGAGACTACGAGCGCCTGCCTGAAACCTTGGCCGGTCTGCATTTCGTCGTCTTTGCCATGCTCATGCTCGTCCATGCTGTGCCCAATATCCAAAGGATCTAACATTCTCTAGAAACGAATCGGCGATCAACCTCCTGCCGGTGCTGCGTCCGCTCATTTCGCCGAGTAATATGGTTGCCGCTTATCCATCAAATAATACGATCGTCGTCACTGACTATGCGGATAACATCCGCCGCATCGAGCAGATCATCGAGGGCGTAGATTCTGCGGCTGGCCAGCAGGTGCAGGTAGCATACCTGAAGAACGCGAATTCGCTCGACGTTGCGACCCAGATGACCCAAGATGCTTGACCCTGGGGCGATCGGCAATGTGGATGCGACGCTGAAGGTCTTGGTGCAGGCTGATCCGCGCACGAATTCGCTAATGCTGCGTGCGTCGAACGCAGCGCGCCTCGCGGCGGCTAACCCAACTGCCCGATGGTCGCCCCGAGGCGCTTTTCCAATTTTAGATAAAGCCGAACCGCTCGAAGACGCTCTTCATACGAGTACATGAACTACGTCTAGGTAGTCCAAGTTTTCGTCCGCACCCCCGGGGGGCAGTACATCGGCGCTAACAGCTTCGGACATTCGACCATGAAACATCGAAATGCGAAGCCATCTCTGAATCCCGAAACGACAGCCCGTGCTGTCCCGTTTGTTATCTAGATGACGTCGGCTGTAGGAATTCGTTCAATTGATTGCGTGGTTGTGCAATCACTTTGACCGTCGGCGGTCTCATTTTTGCAGGCATGCATCTTGTATGCGAATCGACCTAGCGGGCTGTTGAAGACTGAAACGATCCGTGGAGCAGATGGCAACGCCAAAGCGATGTTCACAATGGCAGCGCTGGATGACTTTGAGGCTACGAGCCACCCCTTGCGGCCGATTCGTATCTGGCGGAATGATGCGCGCAAGCGCATGGGCCGGGTGTTCGCACGCTTGTACGCGAGTCATCCGAAGTGCAGTTGCCGTGCAGCGCCAAGGACAAACTGATTCGTGCGCTGCTGGTGCAGGTGTGGTATTCGGTTCGAAGCGAGCGTACGCAGAGACAGGGGCAAGACGGTCGGTATCAATTCGATACGGACCAGACAGATGCGGCAGTTCTTGGGAGGTTACTCGAGCTGGTGAGCTGTATCTCAGCAGACTACCAGGAGTTGCAGACCGCCCCGTTGCCGCGTATGAAACTCTCCCAGTATTCGTACTGGAATTTCTTGAACCAGAGCCAAAGGAGATAGAAAATATGCACCGGAAACAAGGGAGTGGCGAGGCCGCAGGACACCACGGGGAGCTCCTCCAGGGAATGTTTGAAGACGATGATGGTTTGCTGTGGCGTGGTTTAGTCTCCATGCCTTACCGGAGTCTCAAGTCAAGGGCAGAGTTCCTGCCGAACGAGAACAAGCGAGAAGTAGACGTTTTTCCAAGCCGTTGCGAAAAAGCCAAACGCGCCGCAGAAATCACGCTTGAGCGGTTCTCGGCTGCGAGGGTGGGGGGGGTACTTGGGCTTACGAGCAATATCCCTGTTGCGCGTGGTATGGGGTCATCCACAGCTGATGTAGTGGCCAGCATCTTGGCAGTTCTTGAATCGCTTGATATCGAGCTGCCGCCTAGCGATGTTATGCAAATTGCAGTAAGCGCTGAGTCGGCATGTGATTCAACAATATTCTCGCAGCAGGCGGTACTATTTGCGCAACGAGATGGATTTGTTCTTGAAGCATTCAGGAGACCGATTCCTCCGATTGACTTTATAAGTGTGACTGCGGATACCGAACAGACTGTCAACACGCTTGATATGGAATTGCCCCAGTACAACTTAGAAGAGGTCGAGAACTTTCGACCGATTCGAGCTCTATTGCGTAAAGGGATTGATACATCCGATATAAAATTGCTCGGCCGCGTCGCGACAGCAAGCACTTGGCTTAATCAGCGATTTTTACGAAAGCCACGTCTACGCGATATTGAAGAAATTGGGCGAAAATATGGTTCAGTTGGACTACAGATAGCACACAGCGGAACGGTTATTGGCGTGATGTTCGATCCGGCGAGCGAAAGAACTGCGGAGAACATGTATTTGGCTACCCGTGAATTAGTGTGTTCAGGATTTGAAGCTACTGTTATCGCGAAGTGATAAAAACACTGGGAATAAAAGGATGATGAATCGAAATATTATGCGAAACCTTGAGGATTTCGAAAATCCACGGATCGTCAGGCTGGATGCTAATTTTTATGGGGCAAGCTTCTTTCTGATGAAGCTGCTTCCGGCGCGGTTCATACTCGAACAAGCTGTGTCGGAGGGGCTGCTCAAACCGGGTGCCACCATCTGCGAGTCCTCCTCTGGTACATTTGGTCTAGCGTTAGCCATGTTAGCCGTTCAGTATGGCTATAAACTCATATTGGTAAGCGATTGGGCAATCGATCGTCACCTTAAAAGCCGCCTTGTAGAGCTTGGTGCACACGTAGAAGTTGTGAACGATCCGGCACCACAAGGGGGGCTACAACAGGCTAGGCTAAATAGGTTGGCTAAATATCTGAAGGAAATCCCTGGCAGCTTCTGGCCGTCTCAATATTCTAACACCGGCAATCCACTGGCCTACGGTAAGTTCGCGGAACTACTGATCCAAAAACTTGTGAAGGTCGACTGCCTGGTGGGGCCAGTTGGTTCCGGTGGGTCGATGTCAGGCACTACTAGATTTTTAAGAGTGCCATTCCCTGAGTTACACGCTATTGGCGTGGATATGCCACATTCTGTTTTGTTCGGACAGCCCTGCGGAGATTTGGGGGATCTTAGTGGGCTCGGGGGGGAAATTGTGCCTTCCAACGTGGATCATCGGCAGTTTGACGAGGTTCACTGGCTGACGCCTGCAGAAGTGTTTCATGCAACTCATCAACTACATCGAGAACATGGGCTATTTATGGGGCCGACCAGTGGCGCAGCCTATAGAGTGGCAGATTGGTGGTCCAGGAAGAACCCCGGGAAAAACGTTGTGGCGATTTTTCCAGATGAGGGACACCGCTATGTCGATACTATTTATAACTATGAAGGCGACTGGCTTTCGTCTTTGTCCATTACGTCTTCTTATGTGCGGGAGGCACCGGTAACTGTGGAGGCACCCACGGAGGTGTTGAGCGGTTGGTCGTGTTATGCGTGGGGGAGACGAACACTTGACGAGGTTCTTTCTCGTGTCATTGAAGAAGAGAGGCCCGAGCTTGTCTCTCGACAGCAAAAACTGGAAGTCTCACAAGCAGTCGCCAGTGCCTCAGAACAATCCTTTTGCACCGCACCGACCTCCCACATTGTGGCAGGCGATGCCAGGCTGTTAGAATTGTCGTGTCTCGACAGTGCTACCGTCGCGCACCTCAGGCTGGATGCCGATCAATGTCAATATGTCGACCCGTTGTACGTAGTGTTTTCAGAACTGAGGCAAAGCCAAAATTCGGAATTCGAGCATTGTTTTTCAGTCGTAGCGCATGACGATGTTGTAGGTTTTTTTGTCCTTCGAGAAAAGGCCGCAGTGCCAGAATGGGCGAATCCGGACGCTATGACGATGCACAGCCTGCGGGTGGGCCTATCATACCAAGGTAAGGGGTACGGTAAAGCTGCGGCAGAACTAGCTATTGGGTGGATCGCGTCCAATCGCCCAAATGTCGACCGTTTAATGCTTGCCGTCAATGCGCGGAATGTGGTAGCTAAACGCATGTATCTAGGCTTTGGCTTCAGAGATACAGGACTAACCTACTGCGGCCCGATTGGTATTCAGAATATTTTTGAATATGAAATTACACCAGAAAAGTGATTGCCTTCAACTGGCTTTTGACTGAGCGTTTCTTGTCTCGGCCCAAGCCTAATATTTCGTCCCAGAAATGACTTAACGTAAATTCAGATTGGTCTATGATCGAATCACGGTGAGTTGGGGGCGATCATGGGACGCAAAGGAATCGAGCTTGTCGTGTCGGAGCTGGAGCGAGAGCAATTTTTCTCAATGAGCCGCTCGCGTTCGCTGCCTCACTCTCTCGTGCGCCGGGCAAAGATTATCTTGATGGCCGCTGACGGTCATACCGGTCAAGAAATTGCGACGCAGTGCGAAGTAACACCGCCTGCAATTACGCACTGGAAGAAGCGCTTTGTTGCCCACGGACTTGCCGGTCTGCATGATGAAGCCCGTCCAGGCCGGCCTCGCACGCATGATGATGAAGCAGTCGCGGAATTGCTTGCGAGGATGCTGCATGAGAAGCCGGACGGGGCAACGCACTGGAGCGTGCGCTCCGCTGCTGCGCAGACAGGGATTTCGAAGAGTTCGGTGGCCCGATATCTGTCGTTGTTCGGCGTACAGCCTCATCGGTCAAAAAGCTCCAAGCTGTCTAATGATCCCTACTTCGTGGAGAAGGTGCGCAATATCGTCGGCCTGCACCTGAGTCCGCCGACCAATGCCCTGGTGCTATGCGTCGACGAGAAGAGCCAGTGTCAGGCGCTGGAGCGTACGCAGCCGATGTTGCCGATTGGGTTGGGCTATCTCGAAGGAGTGACACATGATTACGTCCGGCACGGCACCACCACTCTGTTCGCCGCGCTCGATACGGCAACCGGTGAAGTTATTGTGCAATGTAAGCCGCGCCACCGACATAAGGAATTCATGGCGTTTCTCAGGCATGTGGATCAGGCGGTGCCTGCCGATCTCGATGTGCATCTGATCGTCGATAACTATGCGACACACAAGCATCCCAAGGTCAGGGCGTGGCTGGCCAGGCATACGCGCTACCACATACACTTCACGCCGACTTACTCAAGCTGGCTGAATCAGGTCGAACGCTGGTTTGGCCTGATTACACAGCAGGCGATCCGTCGAGGGTCGTTCAAGAACGTGCGTCAACTCATCACCAGCATCGAGTGATATATCGCGCAGTACAACCAACACGGCCGACCGTTCGTATGGACCGCGACTGCCGATTCAATTTTCCAGAAAGTGGCTCGGCTATGCAAAGTTATTTCTGGGACAGAACAAGCACTGTGTCGATATATTCCTGCAGGACGATCTGTTGCTCCGGCCGGGCGAACCTGATGCCTTCCAGCCAGCGCCAATGCGCTTGCGTCCATCTGGAGCGGCCCGTGTAGCGATGGCCATGCCGCGCCAGAAATGACAGCAGCCGTTGCTTGGCCTGGCGTTGCAGATGCTTCATGTCCTCACGCGCACGGGTCAGATCGCGCAGCGCCTCCTGTGCCTGATCCGGAATCCACACGGGGCTCAACTCACCGGCGCGATACAGGCGCGCCAGGCTCAGGGCATCGCGCCGGTCGGTCTTCACGCGCTCGCCCGGCTTCTTCGGAATCAGCGACGGCGCCACGACCTGGCAGTCCTGCTTGAGTTCCCGCAGCTGTCGGCAAATGGTGTAGCCACAGGGGCCGGCTTCGTAGCAGAACGCAAGCCGTCCTGTGCCCCGCTTGAGCTGTGCGACCAGTTTCGCAATGGCCTCAGGTGTGTTCACAATCTCGCCCACATACCGCACTTCGCCAGCCGTGTCGGCGACCGCCACTGCAACCGTTTCCTGATGTACATCCAGGCCCACGTACTTGCTAAACTTGTTCATGACCTGCCCCCTCAATGCGGCTCTGAGCCGCGGTGTAGCCCACCTCAAGCTTAATCCGCGTAACTTGAGGTGCGGCAGGTCCATACATGATGTCTAGGAGGCTCTTGAAATAGCTTCCGACGTGGTCATCGGAGGGAAGCGGTAAACATTGAAACGAGGAACGGACAACACTGAGACCAAACGCTGCGCGGAGCGGACGACCCTTATCCCGTCGAGCGAGTTGTCGCTCGTGCGAATCAATTTGGTTGATATGAAGGTGGATGGAGGAAAGGCAGCAGGCCAAGGGCAATGCAGTCGCAGCGCGCACATCCCGCAGATTGGGGCGGTCTTGTGACATGGGAACGGCGCTCGACGGCATACGACAGACGGCCAAAGGCCGACCGGGTGTAAAGCTGACCACCCTGTTGCATCACATCTACGCGGTCGACCGCTTGCGGGCAGCTTACTTCGGGCGGGAGCGCAAGGGGCTGCCGGGGTGGACGGCGAGACGTGGCAGTCGTACGGACTGGACCTTGAAGGCCGGCTTCTGGACCTGTCCGACCGGCTCGCCCGAGGGGCTTACCGGCCCCAGCCTATCAGACGCGTGTACTTCGACAAAGCCGACGGCAGCAAACGCCCGCTGGGCGTGCCGGCGCTGGAGGACAAGCTTGTCCAGCTTGCCACGGTCGAAGTACTCAATGCGATCTACCACCCAGTGGAAACGCAATAGACGTCTATCAGGTTAGTGCAGTTTCATTGGTTCAGTGGAACAGAACATATGATAAGTTTACGAGCGACCGCGATTAAGGTTTGCATGTTTTGTGGAGTTTTTCTGAGTGAAAAAATGATAGCAAAGCGACTACACGAAAAAATTCGGCACGAGATAACGCGGCGTGTGGCAGAGCAGGAGTATGCCGTGGGCGAACGACTGCCGTCGATCTGCGAGCTCGCCGATAGTTTCGGTGTCAGTGTGACAACTGTAGGTCGCGCAATAGAAGATCTCCGGTCGACTGGGATAGTGGACTGCGTGCCCGGGCGTGGAATCTTTGTGAGGGAGAAGCGACGATTCATCCTTGATTTTGGTTTTTCGCTTACGCGTTCTGTCGGTCGGCAGCCCCCTGTTATTGAGCCACAGACCACGATAGTTTCCGTAACACGAGAAGAGCTCTCAAGCTTCGTATTCAGAGAATTTGATGTTCCAATTGAACCCATTTGCTGTGTCAGAACGTTGACGTCGATTGCTACAATGCCGATTGTGTTTGACACTCTATACGTGTCGCAATGCTTTGGCGATGATATTGTTGACGAGCTGGATAGGAAGTCGGTTGGTGAGTTGCTACATGACCGTGGAATTTCCGTCGAAAGCTCAAGATTGCTTTTACAAGCACGGCCTGCCTCGGATGAGGCGAAAGCTGTCTTTTCGATTCCAGAAGGATTTCCAACGCTACAGCGGGTTTATCAGTTAATAGCAGAAGACCCAGTGGTCTCGGTCTTTGGGGTATCCGAGTCGCCGTTCGACCGGCTGGCATGGAGGACGGAGTGAATGGGATGGGATGTTTCGGGTCGAGGGCAATGCTGATTGACAGTGTCACGTGAGATTCCCCCGGTTTTTCGCCTTCCAGAGGCCCGGGTTATGCAGCCGCACCTCTTGTCCGCTGAGCCACAAGCCAGTCTTGCATGACCTGGGATGGCGACGCGAAGCCAAGCGATGAGTGACGACGACTGCGGTTATAAAACTCTTCGAAATATTCGAACGTCCGCCACGGCTTCGCGATGCGTGCGATACCTCGTGTCATGCAGGCGCTCGTTCTTCAGGCTGTTGAAGAAACTTTCCGTCGGTGCGTTATCCCAGCAACTGCCTTTGCGGCTCAGATGCACGTGATGTCCGAGGTGAACACCTGATTGGGTTGCGAATGCACGCGAGGCGCTCGCGCTCGTCTGCTTCCCTGGCGATCTGCTCATCGAGCCAGGCTGTGAGCTTTTCGAGCTGCGCGAGCTGCATGGGCTTCGCCCGCTTCTCGGTTGCGGGATGCAGCGCAACGATGCCTCTGAGAACCTTGCGTACATGCGGTGCCTTCGTCGGATCCGGAAAACCCTGCGTCTGATGCCATTGCGCGAGCGCTGCAAGCCGCGAGCGCAGGGTATTGATAGACAGGGTTTCTGCGTGATCGGCAAGGTACCGCGCGATCATGTCAGCGCTCGCGGGCAGAAAGCCCCGCATCCGGTGTGCCGACTGCGGGCATCGTGTACTGCTGACGCTGGACGACCAGGTCGTCTATACGCACCTGGCCGGCGATCGCACAGTGGGCCTCTATCCACTAATGCCGGACGGCACCTGCTACCTGCTCGCTGTCGACTTCGACGAGGAAGGCTGGCGTGAAGATGCGCAGGCATTCCGGCAATCCTGCCTCGAGATGGACGTGCCCGTATCGCTCGAAATCTCGCGTTCAGGCAACGGCGCTCACGCGTGGATCTTCTTCTCGTCGGCCGTTGCTGCACGTGACGCGCGACGGATGGGCTCAGCCATCATCAGCCACACCTGTACCCGGACCCGTCAGCTCGAACTGACGTCCTATGACCGGCTCTTCCCGAACCAGGACGTGCTGCCCAAAGGCGGCTTCGGTAACCTCATTGCCCTGCCGCTGCAGAAGCACCCGCGCGAGCATGGTTGGAGCGTGTTTGTCGATGACGGCTTTCAGCCGTACGCTGATCAGTGGTCGTATCTCGCGTCCGTGCAAACCATGGACAGCCGCGACATCGAGGGGGTGATCTTTCGCGCCACGGGCGGTGCGCACCCGCTCGACGTCGCGTTCATCGCCGAGGAGGATCAGGCCGAACCGTGGAAGCCGCCACCCGCGCAGCCGAAGCGGCTGGCCGGAACGATGCCGGCATCGCTCACACTGACGCTCGCGAACCAGCTCTATCTTGAAAAGGCGCAGCTTCCGCAGGCACTGCTCAACCGGCTCATCCGGCTGGCCGCCTTCCAGAATCCGGAGTTCTACCGGGCCCAGGCGCGCGGCTTCAGCGTATGGGACAAGCCACGCATCATTGGGCGCGCCGAGAACTGCCCGCGCCACATTGCATTGCCGCGCGGATGCCTTGACGACGTCGTGACGCTACTGCGCGATAACGACATCGCCTGCGACATCCGCGACGAGCGCTGCACCGGCGAGCCGCTTGCAGTTCCGTTTGCCGGCACGTTGCGCGATGACCAGCAGGCGGCCGTCACCGACCTGCTGCGACACGACACCGGCATCCTGCATGCGCCGACGGCGTTCGGCAAGACCGTGACGGCGGCCGCGATGATCGCGCAGCGTGGCGTCAACACGCTCGTGCTTGTGCACCGCCGGGAGCTGCTTGACCAGTGGTGCGAGCGCCTGCAGTCGTTTCTCGCACTCGACGCGCGCGCGATCGGCACGATCGGCGGTGGCAAGTCGAAGGCGACGGGCCGGATCGATGTCGCGATGCTGCAATCCGTGGCACCCGATGGTGCCCGCGGCGAGCTGTTGCGGCGTTACGGCCATGTCATTGTCGACGAATGTCACCACGTCTCGGCGGATTCCTTCGAGGCGGTGCTCAAGGCCGTCCATGCCCGTTACGTGCTGGGTCTGACGGCGACGCCCGTGCGGCGCGACAGCCAGCAACCGGTGATGTTCATGCTGTGCGGGCCGATCCGGCATGCGGCGAAATCCCCGGCCAGCGCGCCCCAGATGCTCGAGGTCTTCCCGCAAAGGCTCACCTCCGCAGTGGACGTCGCGGCCGACGCGCCAATCCAGGCGGTGTTCGCTCAGCTCGCGCAGGACACCCCGCGCACGCAGATGATCGCGGCGGCTGTACATGAACAGTACGGGCAGGGGCGGAACGTGCTGGTACCGGGCAATGGGCTATCAGGTCCGCACGCCCGGAGAAGATATCCAGCTCCAGTTGGCCTGAAACCGGTGGTGAATTCGTATTCCGTATCGTTTCTTGCTGTTTGCTGTCACCGGCACGTTAGTCGTCGCGCATTGCAGACTGAAGACCGAGGTGCTCGACGAACGGATCGAAATCCCGGTCGCTGAAGAGCAGCGGCGCACCGTTTTCAATGCACCACGTCGCGATCAGCGTATCGATGGTTTTGCGGATCGTTACGCCCTGCGCTCGCAAGATGCGGTAATTCCGGGCCGCCTGAATGGCGTTATCCGGCCCCACCAGCGAGACGACATCGAATCGCGTCGTCATCAGCTGCCGGGCAGTATTGAACGCCGACTCGGCGGCAAATCCCTGTAGCACCTCGGCGACGATCAGGTCGCCGGTGACCAGCACCTCCCGGCCCAGCAGGGCATCCAGTCGGCTGGCTTGGGGTGAAGCCAGCCCCCGGAAGTAGTCGATCCACACGCTTGAATCGACGAGTATCACTGGTCGCGCCTCATGGCATCCAGGTCGCCTTCCCACGGTAATTTGCCGCGGAACTGGCGAATCTGCTCCTGCTGCTTGAGCCGGATGATCGTTTTCAGGCCAAGCTCGACCGCTTCACGTTTGGTCCGGATGCCCGTTGCGGCAAGCGCTTCGGCCATCAACCGGTCGTCGATCTCGATATTGGTACGCATGGCGCGCCTCGTAAATGTGTATAAAACAATTGAATTATACACATCAAACGCTTGTGGTCCACGCTCCGGGTTGCGACATCCCGATTTGACCAGCAATCCCCTGGAGATCGTCAATTTCCATGTTTCGTACCGGTTGTGCGGCGGAACCAGCCGGATTCGGACCATCACACTGGATAATGCGCCTTTATCGCATGCCAGCCACACCCACATCCGGCCGCCCTTGACCGCGTTCAGCGATACGTATATACATGGTACGTAATACAGTACGATATTCGAGCGAGGAAGCAGATGGCCCGCACCGGTCTTACGCGCATGGACGTGAAGCGCGCCCGCGACGCGTTGCTCGCACAGGGGCAGCACGCATCGATCGACGCGATACGTATCGCGCTCGGCAACACGGGCTCGAAAACCACGATCCACCGCTAAGAAGATGAGGGCGCGTCACTGACACACGCCGGGTCGCTCTCGGACGCGATCCAGGATCTGGCGGCCCGGCTCGCGGCCCGCCTGCATGAAGAAGCACAAGCCCTCGTCGACCAGCAGGCCGCCGCTGCGGCCGGGCAGCGCCAGCAGGCGCAGTCCGAAATCGCAAGGCTCGGCGCTGAGCTGGCCACGGTGCGGGAGCAGCTCTCTGGCGCGACCGCCGCCCTTTGCGCGGAGCAGGAGGCGCACGCCGGGACTCGCGTGGCGTTGCATCAGCGCGACCTGGACGTCGAGCGGCTCACCCAGCAGGTAGGCGACCAGACCGAGCGCCTTGCCGAGCAGGAAGGCTTCCGCCTGTCGCTTGAGGCCAGGCTCGTGCATGCGCGCGATGCCCTTGAGCACTTCCGTACGGCTGCGCGCGAGCAGCGCGAACAGGAAGCGCGCCGACATGAGCAGCAGGTCCAGCAGGTGCAGGCTGAGCTACGCCAGGCGAACCAGACGGCCATCGTCCGGCAGAACGAGATCACACAGCTGAACCGGGACAACGCGCGGCTCGTCGCAGAAGCGACGGCCACGACCCGGCTCGCACGCGATCAGCAGGCACATGGCGAGGCGCTGCAGTCCGCCCTCAATCGTGCGCTCACCGATCGGGCGCGCGCCGAGGCCGAGCGCGACGCAGCGCAGTCGGCAGCCGATGCGCGGGCAGCCGAGCTGCTCCAGGTACGCGAGGCTCGCGACTCGCTCCGCGCGGACCGCACGAAGCTGGCCGCGCAGCTCGAAGCACAGCAGCAGCTCCTGGTGGACTACCGGATGCGGCTGGGCGGCGCGGACGCGGCGGGCTGAAAGCGCCGCGTCGCGTGCCGAAAGGACATCACGCTGGCAACGCGCACGCTTTTCGGCGCTTGCCATGAAACATTTTGGCTTTCGCGTCGGCCCGAAGTCTCATGGCTCTGCCGGGTTGCGCGCCAGCACATTCACCTTCTTCTCTTCCATGCGCTTCGCTACGGGAATCTGGCATGAGCGAATACCAATACTACGAGTTTGCATGCGTCGACCAGCTGCTTACGGCGACCCAGCAGGCAGAGTTGCGCAGTTTCTCCACGCGGGCCACGATTACCGCCTCGAGCTTCGTCAACGAATATCACTGGGGCAACCTCAAGGGCGACCCGCTCGAGTGGGTACAGCAATATTTCGATGCCCACGTCTACTCCTCCAACTGGGGGAGCTGCCGCCTGCTTCTTCGCCTGCCGCGCGGGACGTTTGACGCGGCGACCCTCCGCGATTACGTCAAGGCTGGACGAAAGAGGCGCTCCCGTTTCGAGAAAGCGTTCGAGGCCATGGACGTCGATGACTGGTGCCTCCTCGACTGGTCGTTCAACGATGACTCGGGCGAACACGCCCGCTTCTCGGAGGAGATGGATGGTGCGGGGTGGATGACGCGCCTGCTGCCTGTACGCGACGAGCTGCTCGGCGGCGATGCTCGCCCGCTTTATCTTGGGTGGCTTGTCCGCCTCGCGAATGATGAGCTACACGATGACGAAATCGAACCGCCGGTGCCTGCGGGATTACAGGCGTTGACGCCCGCACAGGTAGCACTGGCCGAGTTTCTGATGCTGGATGCGGAATGGCTCGCCGCCGCCGCCGAGGCCAGCCCGTCAATATTGGCCCCAGAATCCAGCGGGAGCGAAGACAGTCGCTTTGATCCCTGGTTACGTGAGTTGCCGGTTGAGGAAATGCGGGCGAAACTGCGCATGCTGCTACAGGGACGCAGCCGTGAAGCGGAGCGAACGCTTCGAAACGCTTTTCTCAAATGGGAGAAGGGTAGGAATGCAAAGCAATTGAATTTTCCCGGGCGCCGTCGAATATCCGAGATCGAATCAAGGGTCGCCTCTCATCGCGCCATCCGTGAAAGAAGGGAGCAGGAAGCAACGCTACGCCGACGACGCGGTGGTTCATTGCCGCAGTCTGGCGCAGGCACAAGCCGTGATGCAAGCGATTGCAGAGCGGCTGGCAGAGCGTGGTCTGACGATGCATCCGGAGAAGTCCAAGATCGTGTATTGCAAGGACGGTAAGCGCACTGGCACTTACAGGTCGAGGTGAACGAGGAGAAGAGCCGCACCGTGGATCTGAGATGCAAGGAGAGCTTCGGCTTTCTGGGGTTTGACTTCCGTGAACTCCGCAGTTTCAGGACACGGGCGTGGCGAGCGCACTACACGCCGAAGCTGAAGAAGCGTACGGCGTTACTGCGCAAGCTCAAGGAGGTGTTCCGGCGATACCAGTCGCAGCCGACAAATCGGGTGGTACAACTGATTAATCCGGTGCTGCGGGGCTGGGTGCAATACTTCGCTATCGGGGACTCCAACGAGTGCTTCAACTTCATCAGGGACTGGGTGGAAAAGAAGATCAGGCGCCACATGGGGCGATCCCGGAACCGACGGGGCTTTGGCTGGAAGCGGTGGAGTAGGCGTTGGCTGTATGAGGAACTGGGGCTGTTCAATGGCTACCGGGTCCGCCGTACCGTCGCACCGAAAGCGCGCCCGGCATGATAGGTCCCATAAACCTTGACGTGAAGCAAACAGGAGAGCGTAGTGCGGGAAAACCGCAAGCTGCGTTCGACGTGGCGGGAGCTGGAAACGTGACTATGGCAGCCGGACTGAGGTCCACCGCGAAAGCGGTGGAGAGACCACCGGAGCCTACCGTGCGCGCGCCAGTTCTCGACCCTACCTGCGAGAGACTCGGGGTGCAACTCCCCGGGTCTACTCACCTCCATAGTGATGGTCTCCGGGCTCGCCGTTCTCGTCGATGGCTTTCTCGAAATAGCGACGGGCGGCAGCCTTGTCACGATGGGCTCGAAGCAGGAAATCCACCGTCTTTCCGGCCTTGTCCGCAGCGCGATAAAGGTGTTTCCACTGGCCACGCACCTTGGCGTACGTCTCGTCCACCGCCAGCTCTTGCCGGGGCGGCCAGTGGAAATGTTTGCACTGGGCCGCATGAAAAAAACTGCTGCCCCACACAGTTTGTTCTGGCTGAACTACATATCAATTATTTTGATGTTAATTGTCTTGTGTCTCCCCCCCAGGAGGCGAAAATTTTATCTCGCGCGGGCAGTGTGCGGTAACCAAGTGGGCTCGCCAACCCAAGCTCCGTCGACTGGTTTCTGAGCCGCAGTGCGTTATGGATCGTCATCGACGAAGTCAGCCAAGTTGACAGTGCGCTTCTCACCACCACGAGAGCGCCCCACTACCTGCTCGCGGTACAGCGACGCAAGATTTCGTGAGGATACGTAATGCCGGGCCTTCGCATGCTCGATGCCAAAGTAACGTTGCATCGTGACGACGGCGTCCGCGCTCCTGAAGCCAGCTTTCCCTAACACTTCAAATGCTTTTTCAACACGGCACAGACTGACCACCAAGTCGCCTTCTTGAAGCCACTCTCGCTCAATGTCGACTGCAAGGTCGTCGCAGCAGATCTTATTGAACGTCTCTTGGAACATCGCGTCGGGACCTTCAACGCAATAGATGCCTAGATGGACCAGTCGGAATACCACGCCCACGACGAGGGTTAATTGGGGTGGTACCGCAGCGCGAGGAGACTGCATTACCTTATTCACGTGACCATCCTTATGCTGCACTGCCCATGAGGTAAGAATCAATTCCTAACGGGCCGAAAAGACCTCTTGGTTTCGATTTCGGTTCTGCGTGGTCGACAGCTTGATCACGCCACGCTGTCCTCGTGAAAAAGGGGCGCGCCAACCGCTGCCCAAAGCTTAGTGACGGAAAGCACAAATGGTTGGGCTGGTCGTAACTGTCTGTGTGATAGTTCATGAGAAGATGACTGTTAAGTTTATCCATGGCTGTGTCGCGATAGTGGACTCAGGGCGAGTAAGGGCCGTTACGATAACAAGTGGTTGCGGGGGCACTGTCACGTTGGCGAGGTAGTCACGCAAGATGACACGATGAAGAAAAGAAAATCGCTTTATCACGGCCACCGGTTCCCGGCGGCAGTCATTAGTCTCGCGGTTCGGTGGTATTTCCGGTTCCAACTGAGCCTGCGTGATATTGAAGAGCTGCTGTTCGAGCGCGGTGTCGTTGTCAGTTACGAGCGATCCGGACCTATCCGAATGAAAGGGACTTCCCCGTCCCGAGGCTGCGGCGGAAGCCGCGAGTCGGCATCGAAGTGCCATGATGGAGTGTCGAACTACATCAACGCCAACAGGAGGGGAAGTCCATGCCAA
>NZ_JBFPKP010000041.1:0-22744 GCF_040948855.1 Paraburkholderia sp. BR10882
GTGCGCCATGCCTATGACTGGAAATCTGCGATGAACCAGTTTGCCATCCTGTTTGGCGAGCGGTTTACGCGGGCGCGCGGGTAGCGTTTTTTTTAACCGCCTCGCCCACAAAAATGCGGACAGGTTCGACGATCCGCCGCTGGTGCGACAAATTCGGCGTGGGCCTCGCACATCGCGTCAAAGTTGCCCGCCGCAAGCCTGGGCGCACATGGCATCTGGACGAAGTCTTCGTTACGTTGCGCGGTGAGCCTTATCTGCTCTGGCGGGCAGTCGACCAGCACGTCGCCGAACTCGACATCCTGCTGCAGAAACATCGCGATAAGGCCGCAGCAAAGCGCTTCTTCAACCGCGTGCTGGCCGCCTGTGCCAACGCGCCACGAAGGATTGTCATCGAACACCAGACCCATTCACCGGAGCAACCATGCGACTATCGCCTGATTCACAGCATATGGCCAGCTATTACCTTCAGCAAGGTTATGACGCGCAGTCCACCACCAACGAGGTTAACCGGCATCGCCCTGGCCGGATTCCCTACCAGGCGGATGACATCCGGCAATTCCGCCAGAATCAGAATGCAGCATCTGTGCTGGGTGGACTGCCCCAACGAGGCAGGGGGCAGTCAGGTCAATCACATGTTCCCCGCGCTTCAATAAACCAACCGACCGTAGCGCCTACTCTTGATCAACAGATCACGCAGTTGCAAGACGAGAGGTCCTACCTTGCAAACGTGGACGGCCGCATCGATCGTCGGATTGCTGAACTGCAAGATCAGTTGCGCAATCCAGCTCCTCCGCCGCAAAGCGCCCCTGCAGGCAGCGGTGGTCCAGCAGCCAGCGCACTGACGCACTACTCTCAAGCCGATCTGACGCGGGAGTTGATTGCGCGCCGCAACCCTCAAGACTTCGCTGGCGCACCATTGCCTTCCGGGATCGATAGTCGCGCAACCGGATCGACGTATGACTCGCGCTATTCCGATGCGTCTGGGCAGCTCCCACCCAGCTCACTTGCCAGTTCCTCAAGAGCGCCAGCAACAGTGACAAATTCCAGCCGCGAGGGCAGGCAGGTGGCAGCCGCGCCCTATCCTCCCCCCTCGCAACGTTCCCGCTCGAGCGCCACAACCGTCAAGCCTATCAATTGCAGCCACAAGCCAGGCGGTGTCGTCAATACGGACACATTTGTTGGATGTGACGTCACCGATGATGAACTGAAGCAAGGCGACAAGAAAGCCCTAGACCGAGTTGCAAGGCGAAAATCAATGTATCAAAAAGCGCAAAAACTAGGCGTAACGACGACCGGCGCGGTTGACCGGGCAGAAAAAGACGCCCGGGCCGCCGCCAAGGGCTTCCCCAGCCGACAGGCGGCTGAGCACGCAGCAAGAGACGCCCTGGCCGCCGCCAGAGGCTTCCCCAGCCGACAGGCGGCTGAGCGCGCAGCAAGAGACGCCCGGGCCGCCGCCAAAGGCTTCCCCAGCCGACAGGCGGCTGAGCGCGCAGCAAGAGACGTCCGGGCCGCCCGTCAGCTAGGGTCGGAGGCAATGGACGCTGATCTTGCCAGAATTCAAGCGGGCGAAAGAGCGTTGGCAGAGAGAGGAGGTATGTCCGTTAACGGGGTATCAACAAGGTAAGCATAAGTTCCTATCATAAGCCTTGGAGTTATAAAGACTGCGCCGGTTATTAGGATTTGTGCAGTAACCTCTGATTTTTCTTGCGCTAATCTGAGCGGCCCTCTGCGATCCGGACGATCCGCAATGGCTACCCTCGAACGCACCGCGTACCCGCGCTTCCCCGAGGTCCTGGCATCCCGGGAACTGCAAACCTGCTACACGCCACTGCCCGACGAGCTCGAATGGGCACGCCGGTCAACGCGCGGCGAGCGACCTCGACTGGGCCTGCTGGTGCTGCTGAAGGTCTTTCAGCAACTGCACTATTTCCCTCCGCTCGATACCATTCCGGCGGCGTCGTTGAACAAGTTCGGGCAGCCGCCGATATCGGCGACACCATGCAATTAGGCTACGACACTGAGACCTCCCCAACGCTGTTCCGGCATTACGCGGCGGTTCGCACCTGGCTCGACGTGAACCGTATTACGGCACCGACGCGAACGCGATCGCGACACGGGCAGGTACCAGCGAACGCACAGAATGATGATCTCCCGATCAAAATGGCGTCCGCCGAACAACCTCTCCGGACTCTTCAGCTTGCTCATCTCGGCTCGTCGGTTCGTTTTGTTCCGACAACTCTAACCCATTCGCCGGCCCTATTTGCACCAGAGCCAGCCAAGGCGGCGAACCCCACAAACAGCATTTCCTTGATTCGCATCAGTGACTTTGCCATTTGGTGGGACTATCTTGCTTGCTAAGCAATAAGAAATGGGTTTTCTTACTGCTACGGAGTTCATCGGGGATACGCGTGTTCTGGGGGGCGGAAGCGAAGGAGTGCTACCGGCCATCGCGTCGTGCGTGCCCATTCAATTCAATGATTTTGCACGAGAGATCATTATGTCAACAGAAGCTGTTGTAGATACCATAAGTTTTCGCAACGATGCCGACCGTGACAAGCTACGCACAGATAGCGGCCTGTCCGAGCAGGAATTTGACGCGGCCTGCAAAGAAGCATATGAGCTGCTCGAAAAAGATGGGGCTATTCTTAACGAATTCAAAATCCGAGCCGTCCGTGGTGCGATTCGTTTTCCATATAAATTGGACATCCCCTTAGCCATAGCGAGCATTCATCTAGAAATTCAAAATCCAGAGGATGGCAAGTACACCGCTGCTGTCAAAAGCAAAATTCTCGGATTTACAATCGGTGAGGCCCTTTTGACATTCTCGGACGGCCAGCTAACTCGTACTGAAAAAATCGGAACAGAAAGCCTCGGTGGCAATTACACCATCACCATACGCGTAAAAGATGGATTCGCCGTGCAATTAGAAGCCCATCTCCACGTAAAAATATTTGGAGTACGCACCGTTGATTTTGGTCCAAAATGGATTTTTTGAACCATTGCCCGCAGCGAATGTAAGGTAAGCGTCAAACCGAGGCCGTCTTGACGATCAGAACTTGGTCTCTGAGAGCCGCTGATTGGCCCCTGACCACGATAAGCACTTATGC
This sequence comes from Paraburkholderia sp. BR10882, assembly GCF_040948855.1. Classification (NCBI taxonomy): domain Bacteria; kingdom Pseudomonadati; phylum Pseudomonadota; class Betaproteobacteria; order Burkholderiales; family Burkholderiaceae; genus Paraburkholderia; species Paraburkholderia sp. BR10882. The sequence continues at coordinate 3,108 of NZ_JBFPKP010000041.1, forward strand.
GCTACAGGGCATAAGTGCTTACCTTGTCGCTACCCCTTGCCGGGACTCAGTGCCGTTGCGCAGGCTTTGCTTTCGTTCGCGTATGCGCGGGCATGTATCGAGTCGCGGCAGGGTAAAGGAGGCTTCTCGCCGCAGTCCCCGATGCAATTGAGTTAGGCCGACGAGAGGACTGCCTGCATTCAAGGGAAGTCCACGGTACATGCGAGCCTGTCAAACGGCGCTTGGAGGACGCCATAAACGATAATTCCGGGTTCGCTCGTCATCATCCGATATAGCCGCCGCAGCACGGGATAGCCATTGGGAACGCCGAATATTTCTTCCACTTCGGCGGTGGCGGGTGCCGCGTCGATGACCAGATAGGTCCGGGTGACGTGGATCGCGTGCTTGGCCAGAGCGTCGACGACGAAGCGCTCTCCGAACTCGTCCACAATATCGTCGCCGATATCCGGAGAAAGATAGGTCGTGTCGTACACGACTGGCGCATCGTCCATCCAGATCGTTTTTCGGACACAGAGCATCACGTGGTCGGGCAGGGCGATCGTACTCAAGGTCGGATCGGATATTTTCTCTCTCGTGACCGATACTGAACGTATGCTCGAATCGTCAAACGACGGCTGCATCGCGTCGAGTTGATGCAACAGCCGCTTTTGTTGTTTGACGTATGTTCCTTTCCCGGGAATCGATACGAGCGTCCCTGCGGCTTGCAGGTCGCGTAGCGCACGCTTTATCGTAATCGAACTAACACCGAATTCTTCACTAAGCATGGCCGTCGACGGGATCGCGGCGTCGGGAGAATAGGTGCCGACTGCGATGCGTCGACGGAGTTCCTCGCGTACCGTTTCATGCAGCGACGGGGAGGGTTGTAATTGGGGCTTGATCAAGTTGACTCTCGGGCGCGAAAGGTCGATGGGACCAACGGGACTATAGCCCGGGCGTCCATGGATGCCTAGTATCCCAAGCATTTACGGAACGTTTTGCGGACAACGGGCAGCATCCGGCGCACCGCTTTACATCGAAACAGCCCAGGCGTCCTGTGGCGAACTGTCGGATGTCGGAAAGGCGCTAAACAATCGGCGCACCGACATCAACGACGGTTCAGGTCTCACCTTGAAGCTCATGCGCCTCGCAAAATATACTAGGTATCATTTCGGTGTAACCGCCAACTGAAAATAGGGCGATATGGCGCAGCGACCGGCATCCATGGCTTGGGGAGCTTACCCCAAACGGCATAACGGCCCCCGGGGTCGTAACGCGGGCGTCGCGACTGAGCCTCTACGAGAACACCGGGATAGCAACATCACGAGCGCACTCAAGTTTGCCGATCTCGCACTGAAGATCACGAGCTGGCCGATCGGGATCGTTACGTCGGACGCCAAGGGTCCTACTGCCGCTGCTTCGCGATCATCATCAGTCTGCAATGCGCAATAACTCAATGAACTCGCGCATCGAGCCATGGTTTTCCATGTCCATTCCTTGTTCGAAGATTTCCGCGCCTTTCGACACCAAGGCGGTTCCTCGGAGGTTGCGCAGAAACTTCTCTTCCACGTCTGCATCCTCGAACGGACGGCGCCAGTGACCCAGTGGCCATTTCACTGACGTCTCGAGCAAACGACCGTCTGATAGCATGATGGTCACGGACGACATATGCTGATCGATCTTCCAGAATGCTTCCTCAGCGACCGGATCGACTTCGACGTCGATCTTTTCCATCAATTCAAGAACGTCCTCGCTTGCCATCAAGGACGGTTCATACCATTCTCGTCCCGCTTGGAGGGAGAGCGCCGCCATTGCAGATACATACTGGACGGACAATTGGGCATTGATATCGGAAGGCGGTCGCCTGTCGGAGAACCATTCCGATATTCTTGAAATCGTCCGAATCTGAATGCTGCGTATATCTTTGTGGTCAATCGAGTGCTGTTCGGCCAGATTTGAAATTGCTTCGATGGTCGTATGGAGAAATGCGCAGCATGGAAATGCTTTAAAGGACGATTCTCTCGTTCGCCAATTGTGGGCGAGATCAGCAGAAAGCAGGCTGGCATTGAATCGATCGGATCCAATGATGCTAGCGAAACCTCTGTGGGGGTCACTAAGCATCGCGAAGGGGCCGATGATGTCGTGACGTGCGCAGAGTGCGGCCTCGATTCCCGCCAGGGCCATCTGGCCATAGTTCGCCTTGAGTGCATGCGCAGGCTGTCCATACTGGACGTACCACAGAGGCAGACAGGTATTGGCCGCGGCGTGGCCTAGCGCAGAGCGGAACTGCTCTTCCGAGCCGCCAGCGACGACCATGGCGGCGGCTCCGGCAGCCAGGCCGTGCCATGCGTGATATACAGCGAATCGCAGATACACTTCGGGACTGGCTTGCGTGGCGTCGTGCAGTCGGAGACCTGCCTCATAACCGGCGACGACACCGGCGAGAAACCGCTTTGGTGGGGTATTTAGATGTTCGCTGAGCGCCAGCGCGGCAGGTATGACCGTCGCACTTGGATGGCCTACCGCGACGTCCTCGTAGTCGAGAACATCCGACAACCACGCGTTCACCTTGCCAGCCAGCGATGGCGGCATACGCAATGAGGTTCCCAAAACGGTGCAGCCATCTTGTTGTTTGGTGCTCCCGTAGCTGGCCAGGATCTTGCGGCCGAGCACCGTGTCCGTTCCGGCAACAATGCATCCGATCGTGTCCAGCGTCAGCAGTTTTGCCTTATGGACGACGTCTTCGGGAATGCGCTCGTAGCTGAGATCCGTGAGAAAGCGCGCTAACAGCCCGGCGTGTGCATGGACTGGATTGTTCGGAAACAGGATATGGTCCCGGTGTGACGACGCGGATTGCGCGTCAGCCGACGCAGTGCAGTCCTCTTCGTTTATCATTCGTGCCCTCTATGTCTAGAATTATGCTTCGCGAGAAACGTTGATCGCGGATAGCGAATCGCCGAATTCGGGCTGCTCCTTGTAGCCATGCGAAGTGGCCACCATGACGACGCGAGCGTTCTGTCCAATCTGCCCGTGATCTATCAATCTGCGCAGTCCCGTGAGCGAGGCGACACTCGAGCGCTCGAGGTACAGTCCCTCACGCGCGAGTACAAGCTGGTCTGCGATGACCTGTTCATCGCGGACCGCGACACCCACACCGTCAGTCGAATCGAGCGCCAGTAAAGTCTGGCGAGTAACGGTATCGCCTCCGATTGACTCCATGACCGTGTCCCCCGAATAGTCGCTGCAAACCATGCCATGCCCCTGTTGCGCTAGACTGATTCGTGGGAATGGTTCGACAGCGTGAACCTTTGGAATGGAGTGCACCAGACCCGAGTCGCGAAGGTCCCGGTAGCCTTTCGCAATACCCCAGAGCACGTCACCGCGTGCGGTCGGAACGATGATGTCCGTCGGCGGACGCGCCGAAAATTGCAGGTAGAGTTCGAATGCGATTGCGCGATAACCGTCGACGCCAAACGGATTGCTCCCGACGGGCGGCATGATCGAATTTGTGACCGGATACCATTCGCCCTGCCGCACACGCTGGGCGATGAGGGCCCAGCGATCGTCTGGATTTTTGGTCGCGATGATTCGCGCGCCATGCATTTCGATTGCTCTGCGCCAGTTCGGGCTGATTTCCGGTGTCGTCACGACCACACATTCGATACCGGCTCGGGCGGCATAGGCTGCCGTCGAAACCCCGGCATTGCCGCTCGATGCAACCGCGACGGTCGTCGCGCCGACGTCGATCGCTCGCTGGACAACGATTGCACCCATCCTGTCCTTGTGGGAGCCGGTTGGATTGCAGAATTCATTTTTTGTATGCAATGCATCGATGCCCAGTGCGACGGCGAGCCGGGGCAGCGCCGATAGCGGCGTGTTGCCTTCTCCCAGTCCCGTAGCACCGCGATACGACAGCCAGTCCGTGATGTTTTCGGTATTCAGGTCCGCCGGAAAAGCGGTGTAATGCGGTGCGACGCTCGCCGGTGTGCCCGCCCTTTGGCACGACGGGCAACCTTCGAAATAGTCGTCCAGCGCGTGTACTAGCCCGCACTGGATACACTTCATGCCGGAAACGTTGGGATTGAGTCGGCTCATCAGTTCGCTCCCGGGAGGTATGACGTGGCCGCGTCCTCCAAAAGTCCGAAAAGACAATCGCCGCGGCTCGCCAGTGCCGGATGCCGCTTGCAAACGACCAGTCCCGCACGGCGGAAGTAGATTTCGACGGGCGGGTCATGCGGTCGGTCGATCGAATGCAGGAGCCCGGCAAGCTGACCTTCTTCGACTCGCTCGCCGAGCTGCGCCATGGGCTCGAACAACCCGTCGTATTCGGCATACACGAACAGGTCCATGCTCTCGCAACTCATCAACGTGACTTGCGCGGGATCGGGCACGTCGCATGACGACAGGATGCCAAGATGCTTGAGAAGTCTGAGCGAGCCCTCTTCGGCCAGCGTACAGCCGTTGCCTCGAAGCGTGGTACCTCCGCCCAGCTCCGCCGTGATGACCGGCACCCCGAATTGGGCAGCTGCAGCAGGCAGTGTGGTATTGCCGCCGCCACCGGCGCCGTCGGTAAATTCCGCAAGCGGCACGCCGAATACACGCAGCAGGTCGTGCAGGCGTTCGATTTCCGCTTCCGTATTTGCGCTACGGACGAGTGCACACGGCATATAGTCGAGCGAGCGGCCGCCCGAGTGGAGATCAACGACGAGATCGGCCATCGGCAGAAGCACTTCGCAGACATAGTGCGCGATCATTTCGGTGGCGGTACCGTGCGCGCGCCCGGGATAGACGCGATTGAGGTTGCCTCCGTCAATGGGTGAAACCCTTCGCCCCGCCTTGACCGCCGGAAAGTTGAGTGACGGAAGAATGATCACGCGTCCGTGCAGATTGTCGTGGACTAACTGTCTCGCGATGCGCATAAGGCCGATCTGGCCTTCGTACTCGTCGCCATGCGTTCCCGCGAGCAGTACCGCAGTCGGACCGTCGCCATTTTTCACGCAGACGACCGGAATCGGAATCCAGCCATACGCGGACGTGTCGGTGGAAATCGGCAGCCGCAAGCAATCGACTTGCTTGCCGTTCTTTTCGTAGTCGATCGTCGACCAGATTCGTGTAGAGCCTGACATGTGAAACCTATGAGAGATCGGATGTTTATCGAATCACGGGAAGGGTTTCTGGCGAGGGTGGGCACAGGAACTCGATGCCGGACTCGGTGACGAAGACCACTTCCTCGAACTGAAACACAGCGCCATCGCGCTCAAGTTTCGGTTCGATGTGCAGAATCATCCCTGGCTCGATGACCGTCGTGTCGGCCCTCGACAGCGACGGCGGCTCGGTTACGTCGAGGCCACCACCATGACCGATGCGCGATACGGCGCCGTACACCGACCCCAATGCGGCGTCGCGCCACAGTGCGTCGAAGTGTTGGTACACCTCGGAACACGTGATTCCGGGGCGGATATGGTTGACAACATCCAGCGTCAGCAATCTCACCGCCGTGTAGGTCTCGAGTTCCCAATCCTTGGGGTCACCGGCACGAGCGATCCGATTGCGATCGGCCGGATACCCACCATACGTAGCGCGAAAATCGGTCCATACGTAATGACCTACTTCGAGCTTCCGATCCTTCGCCGTGCGAGCGTAGGCGAAATCGCCGCTGGAAAAGAGCATCGCAATCGGATCGGCACTTTCGGCGCCGTTCAGATAGATCTGTGCCTGCATGAGGTAATAAAGTTCGTACTCCGTCATGCCAACATAGGCGTGCTTGATCGTCTGGTCGAATGCCGTATTGACGATCTCATATGCGGTTCGATTGAGATCGGCTTCGAATCTGGACTTGACCAGCCTGACTTTCCAGATCGCATCGGCTGCACTTTTGACGCGACCGCTCGCATCGATCGAACTGAGCGCGTCGATCAATCCCAACGAACCACGTCCGAACATGTCTTGACCATAGTCCACTGCAATATGGACACCGCTCCCGGTCGTCTTGCCCTCTAGCCAGTCCGAAACAGCGGTGACAGCTTCGTCAAGATAGCCTTTGTAGTAGACCGGCTCGAAAATTCGATCTCTGAGCTGGATCGTTGTTGCTTCGCCAAGGCTGCCGAAGAGTGCGAAGTCTTGGGATGAAATGGCAGCGAAGATCGGGCGTGCTTTGTGATCCCAGGAGAGTTCCTGGTAGTCCGTGAAATAGTCAACGTTTTTCTTGTCGGTCAAAACAATAACGTCGATCCCGGCTTTTGCCATTTCCCGGCGGATGTTGGTCAATCGCTGGCGGAGTTCGTTTTCGGGAACCGGGGGAGCCGGCGCACGGAAGACGGCAGGAATGTCGAGTTGAAGTGCAGTCATCTTTAGATCTCCATGTCATGAGACGGAAAGTCAATGGAACAGGCGAGGCGATCAAACGGAGCTTGAACAACGCCATAGATCGTCAAATTCGCGTCGGTGGTAATCATCTTGTAAATGCGACGCAGCATCGGATATCCGTTCGGAACCCCAAATATCTCGGCCGCGCGATCGGAAGCAGGAAAGGCTTCCACAACGATCTGTGTCTTGACGAGCCGGATGCCGCGGCGCTTCAGCGCGTCGACGATAAAGCTGCTGCCGAACTCGTCGATGATCTCGTCTTCTACGTTCGCCGAGAGGTAGCTGGCGTCATAGAGAAGTGGTGAGCCGTCTGATGAGATGACTTTCCTGACGCAGAGCATTGTATGGTCGGGGGCCGCAAGCGTGGCCATGGACGGATCACCGATCTTTTCCCGCGTCACCGAGATCAAGCTGATGTCGGCCCCATGCAGGGACGACATGCGCATATCGAGTTGACGCAGGATTCGCTGCTGTTTCTTCACGTAGGCGCCCTTGCCGCGAATCGTGACCAGCACGCCAGCGGCCTGCAAGTCACGCAGCGCCCGCTTCACGGTAATCACGCTGACATTGAATTCTTTACTCAACATGGCGGTGGACGGAATCGGCATGTCGCTCGCGTATATGCCATTCCTGACCCGCTTGAGAAGTTCGTCGCGCACTGTCTCGTACAAGGACAAAGTTGTCTCCAGTATTGGTCTGTTTATTCAAGCGGCTTTAGATCGACCTTCCAGTTTCGCTACTCGGGTAAACACGAGTGCACCGTCGAAGATCGTTGCTTGACATGCCTGGTATGCCAAGTATACTCAACGCACCAACAAAAGGAAAGGAGACAGTTATGACGATCCAGGTCTGGAGTAAACGGCTGGCGCTTGTTCTTGCTGCGGCGAGCACGCTGATTGGCGGCAGCATCGCCCAGGCGCAGTCAAGCGATAGCCAGGCGATCCACGGTGGGGAAATCACGGTAGGAATTCACAATCAGGTGCCGTGGGGATACCGAAACGCCGATGGCAGCGTTTCTGGCGTCGGTCCTGACATGATCCGGGCCGTTCTCGGTCAGGTGGGTGTCAAGAAAATCAACTTTGTCGTCGTCGACTTCGACGCGCTGATTCCGAGCCTGCTCTCCAAGCGGATAGATGCCGTAGCTTCGGGCTTGGCAATTACCCCGACGCGCTGCAAACAGGTAATTTTCAGCAATCCGGATTTGGCTATCGGCGATGCGCTTCTGGTGAAGAAAGGGAATCCTCTCAATATCCATAGTTATGCGGACGTTGCAAAGAACCCAGCGATTCGGTTTGGCGGCGGACGGGGAAGTTCTGCTGTCGAGCATGCGATCGCTGCCGGAATCCCCAAGGATCGGATTCTTCTGCTTAAAGACGTCGAGTCTTCGGTCGGAGCCATTCTGGCCGGTCGCATTGACGCCGACACCGAATCGGCTTCAACTGTAATCAGTACGCTCAAGGATCCAAACGTCGGCAACCGGCTCGAGCGCGCGACGCCCTTTACCGGGTTGGTAAAGAATGGGCAGCAGGTTGCCAATTACGCGGCAATCGCATTCCGGACGGAGGATTCGAAACTGCGTGACCTGTATAACGCGGGGCTAGCAAAAATGAAGGCCGATGGTTCGATCAAGAAAGTCTTCGAAAAATATGGATTCGGGGAAACCGAGATGGCGCCAACTGACGTAACGGCGAAAGCGGTGTGTGGCGCGGATTATCGATGATCGGGATTTGTCAATCTGAGGAGCGATCGCATGAACTTTCCTGACGTCATTATCGGAATATACAAGGGGTTCGGTATCACCGCGGCCGTCACTCTACTCGGACTCCTGTATGCGGTGCCGTTTGCGCTGGTCGCTGGAATATTGCAGAACTTCGCGACTGGCACTCCGCGCAAAGCAATTACATTCATCATCGAGCTGTGGCGAAGCTCGCCTGTTATTGTGCTGCTCTATGCGTTCTACTATACGCTTCCCGCTTTTGGAATTCATCTTTCCGGGATCACGGTTGGCGCACTCGTGCTCGGACTGAACTCGGGTGCATATAGCAGTCAGTCGGTCCGCGCCGCCTTGCAAGCACTGCCTCGCGGACAATGCGAGGCAGGCTTGGCCTTGGGGTTGAATCGTTTCGAGGTGCTTTGTCTTGTCGAGTTGCCGCAGGCAATCAGAGCCATGATTCCAACGTTCATCAACGATCTTATTCAACTGATCAAGGGAACCGCATTGGTATCTCTTATTACGTTGTCTGACATGACGTTCCGTGCCAAGGAGATCTCGGAGTTGAGCTATAACCCGTTGTTAATTTATTCGAGTCTTTTGTTATCCTATCTGATTCTATGTTATCCAGTGACTATTTTTGGGCGATATCTTGAGACATCGCACGGGAGCCGGCGAGGGCGGTCATGAACTTCGATTTTGATTTTGCGTTGCGAATCGTGCCGCAAGTCCTGGAAGGTGTCGGGAATACGATCCTCGTTGCGATCCTGAGCTTCGTGGGTGCGCTGGCGCTCGGTTTCGTCTGGGAAATGCTGCGCCGTTCCAATGCCGTTGTGCGTCCGATGGTTCAATTCATCATCGATGCGATCAGGTCTACTCCGGCACTTGTTCAGATTTATTTCCTGTTTTTCGTTCTCCCTTCTTACGGAATCGTCTTGCCCGCGTTATTCATCGGTGTATTCGGACTTAGTTTTTACTACTCCGGATATATGGCCGAAGTGTTCAAGGCCGGCATCGACGCCGTTCCGGTTGGCCAGAGCGAGGGTGCGAAAAGCCTCGGGCTCACTTGGTGGGACACCACGGCCTTCGTTATCGCTCCGCAGATGTTGCGAAACGTGGCCGCGCCTCTGGGTGCGTATGCCATTGCGATCCTGAAGTCTACGCCATACCTGGCGGTGATCGCGGTTCCCGAAATGCTAGGCAGCGCAATGGACGTGGCTTCCGAAACCTACCGTTACGCTGAGCCGATGCTTGTTGCTGGTGTGCTCTTTCTGGCACTAGCCCTGATCGCGGTCGTATTGGTCGGAAAGGTCGAGCGCCACCTTGGGATTGGCGCTCCTCAACGATAAGCCGACAGCAGTCTATCAAGACGTTTGAAGTGTTGTGGAGGAAAACATGGTATCCCAAATGTCGCAACCGCGCGAACCGGCGGGGTTGCAAGCGAATACGCCCGAGTCGATCGCGGTAGCAATTGAAGGTGTATCGAAGTGGTACGGCGAATTTCAGGTTTTGCGCGACATCAATTTGAATGTGGCGTTCGGCGAGCGGATCGTGGTCTGCGGTCCGTCAGGATCAGGAAAATCGACGCTGATCCGCTGCATCAATCAGCTGGAGACGCACCAGGAAGGCCGGATCGTTGTGGACGGTGTCGAGATGCACGCGAAGATGAAGGGGTTGTCGCACATGCGCCGAGATGTCGGAATGGTATTTCAGCATTTCAATCTGTTCCCTCACTTGAGCGTGATCGACAACTGTACGCTGGCGTTGATCCGTACTGGCCGAGCGTCGCGGGCGGAGGCCAAGGCGATTGCGATGGAAAACCTCAACCGGGTTCGCATACCGGACCAGGCGAAGAAGTATCCGGCACAGCTTTCCGGTGGGCAGCAGCAACGCGTCGCAATTGCTCGTGCGCTCTGCATGAAACCAAAGATCATGCTGTTTGACGAGCCGACGTCAGCGCTCGATCCGGAGATGATCAAAGAAGTACTCGATGTGATGACCGGACTTGCGAACGATGGCATGACGATGATCTGTGTGACTCATGAGATGGGATTCGCTCGTGAAGTTGCTGACCGTATCGTATTTATGGACGGTGGGGAAGTCATCGAATGTGCACCGCCGGATACCTTCTTCCGCAATCCGACGCATATCAGAGCGAAGAAGTTTCTGAGTCAGTTGTTGCACAAATAATGCGAGGTCGCAGCCGACTTCGATAGGAGGGTATCGGCGGCTGCACCAAAACATCGTGAATCGATGAGGAAATTGAGGCCACAAAGAATCCTGCCGGCGTTCGACGGGGCACGAACCTAACGCTGGCATTACGCTCCGAGAGGTTTATACGTTAGGCCCCCAGGTCGTATTGGAAAACGCGCACTCATAGTTGTCGGAGCGAGGAAGCCCGAGTAGTTCGGGCAACGTTGCGGGACCGCGGTTTCAGCCGAGGTTTGCCGCGCAGTGAGGATCGGTGTGGCATTGCAGGATCGATGCGACCGGGGCGATGAAGAATGCGCGGCTCGGGAAACGGGAGAGCACCACCACTTTATGCAAACTAGTTGTTACGTACTACAAATTGATTTTCAATAACTACCACGTTTGGAGACGATGATATGAAGGCGAAATTGCTGGTGGCGTCCGTATTGGCCGGGATCGGAGTGTCCGCCTATGCGCAAAGTACCGTCACGTTGTATGGACTCATCGATGAAGGTTTTGACTTCACGAATAATGCAGCTGGAAGCCGGGCATACGAGCTACAAAGCGGATACGTGCAGGGTAGTCGGTGGGGACTGAAAGGTACGGAGGACCTCGGTGGCCAGCTGAAGGCCGTGTTTCAGATCGAGAGTGGGTTCAACGTGAACAACGGCAAGCTCGGCCAGGGCGGCCTGATGTTTGGACGTCAGGCATACGTGGGGCTGTCAAGTTCGACGTATGGCAAGCTTACTTTTGGTCGCCAGTATGACTCTGTTGTCGACTACTTCTCGTCGACGACAGCAAATGGAACATGGGCAGGTTATCTGCTCTCGCACCCATACGACAACGACAATACGGATGGCACTTTTCGGGTCAACAATACGGCGAAATATACCAGCCCGAATTTCGGTGGCTTCCAATTCGGTGGCACTTACAGCTTCTCAAATGACACCAATTTCGCCAATAATCGTCAGTATAGTCTGGGAGCACAATATGAGACCGGAAGCATCCTGATCGCGGCGTCCTATCTACAGGCCAACAATCCGTCATCAACCGCGACCGGTGCGATCAACAATGGTGGCGATGAAAATTTTGTGGGTGACCGGCTGCGCATCTTTGGTGCTGGTATCAACTACTATATTGGAAGCGCCACTTTCGGCTTCGCATACTCGAACGTGGATGTGAAGAATCCGGTGAACTCCGGGTACGTGGGCGCTATTACGCCTGTCAGTGGTCCGGCTTCGGACCTCCGCTTCCAGAACTTCGAAATCAATGGCAAGTACCAGTTCACGCCAGCGTTCTATGTTGGCGCGATGTACACCTACACGCACGCGACGATGACCACGGCAGCGGGCAGCTTCCATCCGAACTATCAGACGGTCGGGTTGATGGGTGACTACAACATCTCAAAGCGAACAGACGTTTATCTTCAAGGTGCCTATCAGCATGTAGGAGGAGATACGACGGGTTCAGTGCTGGATTTCGCATATGTACCCGGTGCGTACGGTGTTTCCTCGGGCAACAGCCAGCTCGCTTTGCGCCTCGGGCTCCGTCATAAATTCTAGTCGACTCAGCCAAGCACCAAATCGATGAGATCACGCGGGCTCGAAAACCGATGTCTGTTGACCCAATCTCGCCTCAGCGCGACAGGGGAAAAAGGTGTCGAGCTCGCGTCGTCTAGTGCCGGTGTGAAGATATTAACTGTTCAAGGAACGAGTTCGACTCAATCCTATAGTTCGCGATTCGGTTGAGGTACCAGCGGCCGTGTGCGACTGGGCATTTCAGCTTCTGCATTAACTGTCTTCCCGGTCGACTACTTGTCGGCACAAGGGCGTTACCAGTGCCAACGCTAGACGTTGGCTACTGCCACCCTCAAGTCCACTCCTGAGGCGTTTCCTCGCCACTCGGCAACGTGAGGCCAACGGTCGGCAACGGCAACGCTGTCTTGTACCGCACCTGCTTAAGCGCAAAGCTGGAGCGGATGTTCGACACGCCAGGTATTTTCGTGAGCCATTGGACGATGAAGTGCTCAAGGCTTTGCATGTCCGGCACGACGACGCGCAGCAGATAATCGGCGTCGCCTGTCATCAGATAGCACTCCATCACTTCTGGCCGATCCTCGATCTCCTTTTCAAAAACGCGTAACGCGTCTTCTACCTGTTGTTCGAGGCTAACCTGAATGAACACATTGATACGTAACCCGAGCGCGCCGGCGTCGAGTAGGGTCACGTGTTGGCGGAACAGGCCGAGCTTTTCAAGTGCGCGTACGCGATTGAAGCAGGGAGTGGGCGAGAGGTTAACCGCGCGGGCGAGCTCAGCGTTTGTGATACGCGCATTGTCCTGCAACTGCCGCAGGATCGCGATGTCGGTGCGGTCTAACCGGCGGGTCGGGAGTTTTGTTTCGGACGTCATAGTATGGAAATCTCATGTGAGGCATCGTTACCAGAATTTATACCCTATTTGAGCTGAAAACTCCCCCACAAAAGAGACGCACATTTTGTGATGGGATGGATAAGCTCTTCCCATGTCTTCGAATTCGAAATTACGACCCGCACGAGTCTCGAAGCTCACGAATCTCACTGTTTAGCCTGGAGTTGCCATGACCGATTTATCGAGCGGTGTTCAGCCCGTTCTTGCCCTCAATCAAGCCCGCATGGACAACGACCCGCAGGAAACTGCCGAGTGGATCTCCGCACTGGATGGCGTGGTGGAGCATGTCGGGCTCGGACGTGCCCAGTATCTTTTCGACCGCCTGGCCGCGCATGCATTGTCGAGCGGCATCGCAACGGCGCGTGCGAACGTCACGCCCTATGCGAACACCATCCCGGTCGAACAGCAGCCGCCGTTTCCAGGTGACGTCGATACCGAAGAGCGACTCGCCGCTGCACTACGCTGGAATGCGCTCGCGATGGTGGTGCGAGCGAACCGCGCTTACGGCGAACTCGGTGGACATATCGCGAGCTACGCATCGGCAGCGGATCTTTTCGAGGTTGGATTCAACCACTTCTTTCGCGGTGCGAACGATGCTCATGGCGGTGACCTCATCTATTTTCAGCCCCATTCGTCGCCGGGAGTATACGCGCGCGCATTCCTTGAAGGTTTCCTGAGCGAGCAGCATCTGGAGCACTACCGTCGCGAGATCGCGGGTCCGGGTCTGTGTTCCTATCCGCATCCGTGGCTGATGCCTGACTTCTGGCAGTTTCCGACGGGATCGATGGGCATCGGCCCTATCAACTCGATCTACCAGGCGCGCTTCATGCGTTACCTGCAGAACCGTGGGCTGCTCAAAACGGAAGGCCGCAAGGTCTGGGGCTTCTTTGGCGACGGCGAGATGGACGAGCCCGAATCGATCGGTGCCTTGTCGCTCGCCGCACGCGAGCGGCTCGACAACCTCGTTTTCGTGATCAACTGCAATCTGCAGCGACTTGACGGCCCCGTGCGAAGTAACGGCCGCATCATTGACGAACTCGAGGCGCAATTCACGGGGGCGGGCTGGAACGTCATCAAGGTCGTGTGGGGTTCTAATTGGGACGGTCTTTTCGCACGCGATCGCACCGGCGCGTTGTTGCGAGCGTTTGCTCATACCGTCGATGGACAGTTTCAGACCTTCTCTGCCAATGACGGCGCCTACAACCGCGAACGCTTCTTCGGACAGAACGAGGAACTGGCTGCGCTTGCCGCGCATCTGAGCAACGACGATATTGACCGCCTGCGCCGCGGTGGCCATGACGTACGCAAGCTGTATGCGGCGTACAACAGGGCACTGAAACATGCAGGGCAGCCCACGGTGATTCTCGCGAAGACAATGAAGGGCTTCGGCATGGGCTCGATCGGCCAGGGCCGGATGACCACGCATCAACAGAAGAAGCTCGACGTCGAACAACTGAAAGCGTTTCGCGACCGGTTCCGCTTGCCCCTCTCCGACGAAGACGTCGAGCAGCTGCGGTTCTACAGGCCGGCGGACAACAGTCCAGAAATGCGGTACCTGCATGCCCGGCGCGAAGCGCTCGGCGGGTATCTGCCCCGCAGGCGGACAACCGCGTCGCAAATGCTGCCTGTTCCCGCATTGCCGGCGTGGGGGCAATTTGCGCTGGACGCGAACGGCAAGGAGATGTCGACCACGATGGCGCTCGTGCGGATGCTCGGGAGCCTTCTGAAAAACGCGTCGCTCGGCCCTCGCATTGTTCCCGTAGTCGCCGATGAGGCACGCACGTTCGGTATGGCGAATCTGTTCCGGCAGGTTGGGATCTATTCGCCGCTCGGGCAGCTGTACGAGCCCGAAGACATGGGCTCAATGCTGTATTACCGGGAAGATACGGGCGGACAGATACTGGAAGAGGGCATTTCGGAGGCGGGCGCTGTGTCCTCGTGGGTCGCCGCAGCCACTTCATACAGCGTGCACGACCTGCCCATGCTGCCGTTCTACATCTACTACTCGATGTTCGGTTTCCAGCGCATCGGCGATCTCATCTGGGCTGCCGCTGACCAGCGTGCGCGTGGCTTTCTGATCGGTGCAACGGCGGGGAAGACGACACTCGGTGGCGAGGGTTTGCAGCATCAGGACGGCACGAGCCATCTGGCGGCCTCGACGGTACCGAACTGCCGCGCCTACGATCCGGCATTCGCGTACGAGGTGGCCATGATCGTAGACGAAGGCATGCGCGAGATGATTGAACGTCAGCGCGATGTGTTCTATTACCTGACGGTGACGAACGAGAACTACGCACAGCCTTCACTTCCGGATGCACCCATCGAAAGCGTTCGTGATGGTGTGCTCAAGGGCATGTATCCGCTTGACAC
Organism: Paraburkholderia sp. BR10882; assembly: GCF_040948855.1. Lineage (NCBI taxonomy): Bacteria > Pseudomonadati > Pseudomonadota > Betaproteobacteria > Burkholderiales > Burkholderiaceae > Paraburkholderia > Paraburkholderia sp. BR10882. The sequence continues at coordinate 18,148 of NZ_JBFPKP010000041.1, forward strand.
AACATCGCTCGATCGGGCTGAGGTCCAGTTGCTCGGTTCGGGGGCGATTCTGGGCGAAGTGCAGGCGGCCGCGCGCCTGCTGAAGGAAGACTGGAACATCGAAGCATCGGCATGGAGCGTCACCAGCTTTACCGAGCTGCACCGGGACGGTGTCGCGTCCGAACGCACCGATCGTTTGTTCGACGAGGATCGCGCTGCCGCTCCGTATGTGACGTCTGCGTTGTCTCCCACGCACGGGCCCGTGATCGCGGCGACAGACTATGTGCGCGCCGTTCCCGAACTCATTCGTGCATATGTGCCGCGGCGCTATGTGACGCTTGGCACCGATGGCTTCGGACGCAGTGACACCCGTGCGGCGCTGCGGGCCTTCTTCGAAGTCGACCAACATTCGATCGCGATTGCCGCGCTGAAAGCGCTCGCGGACGACGGTGCAGTAGCGGTCGAGCTCGTCAGGCGTGCCGTTGATCGCTATGGCAAGCATGACGCGAACCGGGCCGCGCCGTGGCAACGGTGACGGGCAGGCACTACCGGAGCTAATAATGAAGATTGCGGGTGCTGAGATCCAACAGGTTGCGAAAGCCGGCGCTCCGGATACTTCGGGCAGGGACGGCGATGCATCGGGAGCACAGATTGTCCTGTCCGTCCTGCGCGGGGAGGGTGTTGAGACGGTTTGGGGGTATCCAGGCGGCGCGGTCCTGCCGCTTTACGATGCGCTCCACGAATCCATCGATGTTACCCATTTGCTGGTTCGCCATGAACAGGCCGCCGTCCACGCGGCGGATGGTTTCGCGCGCGCGACGGGAAAGGTCGGCGTAGCGCTGGTGACATCGGGGCCGGGTGTGACGAACGCGGTGACAGGCATTGCGACTGCCTATTTCGATTCCATTCCGATGGTGGTGATCTCCGGTAACGTGCCCACACACTCTATCGGAACCGATGCGTTTCAGGAGTGCGATGCTGTCGGAATTACCCGGTCGATCGTCAAGCATAACTTTCTGGTGCTGGATGTCTCTCAACTGGCGAAGACGCTCAAAAGCGCGTTTCATATCGCCCGCACCGGACGCCCCGGGCCTGTGCTGGTGGATATTCCCAAAGACGTGCTTCAGGCGAAGACGCCATTGCGCATACCTGAATCCGTCACGCTGCGATCCTACCGTCCGCGCACGGAACCTCATGCGGGACAGGTGCGGCGGGCCGCCGAGGCGCTCGCGCGCTCGCGCCGGCCATGCATTCTCGTTGGCGGCGGAGCGGTTGCATCGGCTGCCAGCGGGGAGATTGCGGAACTCGTGCGGCGACTCGATGCCCCGGTGACGAACACGTTGATGGCGCTTGGCGCCTTTCCCGCTTCGGATAGGCGGTGCCTCGGAATGCCAGGACTGCATGGAACGTACGAAGCCAACATGGCGATGCAGCATTGCGACGTACTGATTGCGCTCGGTGCGAGATTCGATGACCGGGTCATTGGAAATACCGGGGACTTTCGGTCAGATAGCAGGACGACTATTCATGTTGATATTGATCCCGCGACAATCGACAAGCGGGTGCAGGTTGACATTCCGATCGTGGGAGACGTGAAGACCGCGGCGCGCGCGATACTGAGACAGCTCGAAGCACAACGTATTCATGCTGGGCACCGGAAGGACTGGTGGACACAGATTGAGACTTGGCGTGAGAAGCGCTGCCTCGCCTATGAGCCGGCAGAAGATGTAATCAAGCCTCAGTTCGTCATTCAGCGACTTTGGGAGGCTACCGGAGGCGATGCCTATATCTGTTCGGATGTCGGACAGCACCAGATGTGGGCCGCGCAGCTGTATGGATTCGATAAACCTCGCCGATGGATCAACTCGGGAGGCCTCGGAACCATGGGTGTCGGACTGCCCTATGCGATGGGCGTCAAACGCGCGCTTCCGGACGCGGATGTGGTCACAGTAACCGGAGACGGCTCGATCCAGATGTGTATCCAGGAGTTGTCGACCTGCAGGCAGTACGACCTCGGGGTGAAAATCGTTTCCCTCAACAACGGCTATCTCGGCATGGTAAGGCAGCTGCAGCATGTGACTTATAGCGACCGTTACTCCCACTCGTACATGGACGCGTTGCCTGACTTTGTCGCACTTGCCCGCGCTTATGGGCATGTCGGCTTTCGCATCGATCGACCATGCGATGTCGAGCCCGTGCTGCGCGAAGCACTTGCCATGAAGCAGCGTACGGTATTCATGGACTTTGCCATCGATCCGTCCGAGAACGTCTGGCCTATGGTTCGAGCGGGCGCGGGACTGACGGACATGCTGATGAATTCGCGCGATGTCGACCGGTAGTTCAGCATGGCTAATGTTCAACATAGCCAGGACTTCGGGCAGCCCGGCGCCTGCTGCCTGTTCTGGCATTGACGCATTCGCGAGAAACACTACGCAACGATCGTTGCGCTCGCCTTGGACCGCGATTGGGAGATTACTGAAGTGCGTGTAACAGAGATTAAGGTGCCTGACATCGGCGACTACAAGGGCGTCCCCGTCATCGAGGTACTGGTTGGCCCCGGTGATGTAGTACGGGAGGAGCAATCGCTGGTTACGCTGGAGTCGGACAAGGCCACCATGGACGTGCCCAGTCCTTTTGGTGGCGTCGTTCGGGAAATAAAGCTCAGGGTCGGCGATGCGGTGTCGGAAGGTTCGGTCATCCTGCTCATGGAGCCGCAAGGTGCGGCGGCCGAGGCGGTCACCGGTAAGGTTGACGCGAGCGAGAAGACCGGGCGTCGAGATGGCTCACCCATTGTTGATGAGGAGCGCAGTCCGGCAGGTCATCCATCCGCGCCTGCGCCAGCGGCCGTGATCCCGGAGAAGGAGGTTGGGCTGAGCGGATCAAGCCATGCTTCGCCGTCGGTGCGTAAACTGGCGCGCGACCTCGGCATGGACATCACGCGAGTTCAGGGCACCGGGCCGAAGGGCCGCATCAGCCAGGACGACGTCACCGCGTTCGTGAAGGGCGTGATGACGGGCGCGCTCGCTGCGCCGGCTGGCGCTGCCGCTGGAGTAGCCCCAGCGGCAGCGAGCGGTACGGGCCTGAACCTGCTGCCGTGGCCGAAGGTCGATTTCACGAAGTTCGGCCCGATCGATACGCATCCGCTGTCGCGCATCAAGAAGATTTCCGGCGCGAACCTGCACCGCAACTGGGTCATGATCCCGCACGTCACGAACAACGACGAAGCGGACATCACCGACCTCGAAGCGCTGCGCGTGCAGCTGAACAAGGAAAACGAGAAGGCGGGCGTGAAGTTCACGATGCTCGCGTTCGTCATCAAGGCCTGCGTCGCGGCGCTCAAGAAGTTCCCGGCGTTCAATGCGAGCCTCGACGGCGACAACCTCGTCTTCAAGCAGTACTACCACATCGGTTTTGCCGCCGACACGCCGAACGGCCTCGTCGTTCCGGTGATCCGCGACGCGGACAAGAAGGGTCTCGTCGACATCGCGAAGGAAATGGCCGAGCTCTCGAAGCTCGCGCGCGACGGCAAGCTCAAGCCGGACCAGATGCAAGGCGGCTGCTTCTCGATCTCGTCGCTCGGCGGCATCGGCGGTACGCATTTCACGCCGATCATCAACGCACCGGAAGTGGCGATCCTCGGCCTGTCGAAGAGCGCGATGAAGCCGGTGTGGGATGGCAGGCAGTTTGTGCCTCGCCTCATGCTGCCCCTGTCGGTTTCATGGGATCATCGCGTCATTGATGGCGCAGAAGCTGGCCGCTTCAATGCCTATCTCGTCACGATTCTGGCCGACTATCGACGGGTATCGCTTTGATCCGCGACGAGCTCCGGTACAACCGCAGGGAAGAAATCAATCCATGACGCTTATCGATGTAAAAGTGCCGGATATCGGCGACTTCAGGGACATTGAGGTCATTGAAGTCAACATCAAGACCGGTGATGTGATCGAGAAGGAGCAGACGCTGCTCTCGCTCGAGTCGGACAAGGCCACGATGGAAGTGCCCAGCGACGTCGCGGGCACGGTGAAGGAAGTGAAGATCAAGGCTGGCGACAAGGCTTCGCAGGGCACGGTGATCGCTCTGGTCGAGGCTTCAGAAGGCGCAGCGGCGCCGGCTCCGAAGGCTGAAGCGCCGAAGGCAGCAGCGCCGGCGCCGCAAGCCGGCAGCTTCAGCGGCAGCGCCGATGTCGAATGCGACATGCTCGTGCTCGGCGCGGGCCCCGGCGGCTACTCGGCGGCGTTCCGCTCCGCCGACCTCGGCATGAAGACCGTGCTGGTCGAGCGTTATTCGACGCTTGGCGGCGTGTGCCTGAACGTGGGCTGCATCCCGTCGAAGGCGCTGCTGCACACGGCGCTCGTGATCGACGAAGCCGAAGCGCTCGGCTCGCACGGCATCACGTTCGGCAAGCCGCAGATCGACCTGGACAAGTTGCGCGACTTCAAGTCGGGCGTCGTCAAGAAGCTGACGGGCGGCCTCGCCGGCATGGCGAAGGCACGCAAGGTCGAAGTCGTGACGGGCGTGGGCGCGTTCCTCGATCCGAACCACATGGAAGTGGTGGGCGAGAACGGCAAGAAGATCGTCAAGTTCAAGCAGGCGATCATCGCTGCGGGTTCGCAGGCCG
>NZ_JBFPKP010000042.1:0-21342 GCF_040948855.1 Paraburkholderia sp. BR10882
ATTAGCGATTTGCTGCCGTTCAACTACGCGAAACGGCAAGCCGAAACGAGCGCGAACTGATCGGCCAATTGCGCGCCACCCATGAAGTCGGCGCGCAATACCCGAGTGCAGTCGTGGACATCGTCGGTCATGCCAAGCCGACGCGATGCGGCCACGCCCGCCTCTCGGTTGCGAACGATTCTCCATCGGGTGTGGTGAATTTAGCGCTTACGGTTATCCCGCGTCGCCATCCCTCCAGCTTACTGCTCGGTTACGCGTGGAATACGCCCTCATGGCCCATGGCAGGAGGTGCAATATGACTGCCATCCAAGATTTTTTATGATCCTGGCGGGCGCGGCCACAATGGCTGAAAGTGAGCAGGCGTATGGAGGATATGGACAAGCCGGCCTTGCTGACCAAGAACCGGATGCGCCGTGACCCGCCCACTCTGATCGACCTCAATGGTCTGGATGCGTATGCCAAGGCTGCGCGCGAGCTTGTCCCCGGCCGCGTAGATGTCGATGAAGTCATGCTCATCGGCCAGGCCATCCTCGATCAGCCCGCTTCGCAATGCCTGCGCCTGCGCCTCGAGTTCCCTCGTCTGCTCCGTTTCCACCCCGGGCTGTCGCCTGATGTTGCGCACGAACTGAAGAACTGTATCCAGCAGGCAGTTGTTTCCCACCCCGCTGGCCACCCCCTTCTCCGCGCCCGATTGCGCCAGAAACTCGTCAAGACTGCCATAGCTGCGAGCAAACTCGAACTCCTCCAGGGATCGGCGGACGGGCGCCTGGGCCGGCGCGGCACCCGCCCGGGGGCGGGCAGGCGGCTGGGCACGTGCGGCGCGCGCAGGGGGGCGGGGGCCCCAGCTACTGCGAACCGCGTGGCCGGGAGCCAGGGCCCGGGGCGCTACCGCAGGCGCGCTTCGCGTGGCGTTGTGCGGCCCGGACGGCTGCGGCGGGGTGTTCAGGCCGGGATTGCGTGACTGATCCGCGGCTGCACCGCGGTATGGCGGGGTCATCGGGCCACCGGGCCTCTCACCGGCAGTCGCCGGTTGCGCATAGCGATCGAAGGACCCGATCGTCCCGATGTCCTGCGGGCGCGGCACGCGCGCGGCCGCCTCGCGCAGCTTCTTCTCCAGCGGCTCGCGCGACACCGCATCAGGCGACAGCTGGCGCAGCTTTTCGTAGGGCCGGTGACTCTTCTGCTTGGCCCGCAGGCTCTCACGGGTGTGGAACTGGATTTCCCAGTCGGCGTCTTCGCCCTGAACTCGCGTGCGCACGTTCACATTCAGCCCCGCATAGCCGGTGCCTTCGAGGGTAAAGCCGTTGTTGATGCGCATGACCGTCATGCCAGCCTGCTCCAGACTGGCGAGAATGCGCCGGGCGCGCGTCGCAAAACCCTCCGGGTCGAGCAGTACCTCGTAGCGCAGCCCATCGCGCACCCGCCCGGCAGCCTCCTGCGGTGTGGCCAGGCCCTGCTCGCGCTGTATCCGTGCAAGCTTCTCTTCAATGCTTTTCTCCTTCTTGAAGATGAAACTGCGCCAGTCGTCATCGTCCTGGCCCCTGCGCAGCTTCGCGCTGTGGTCCTCCAGCGCCTGCCGCAGCACAGGCCAGACCGCACCCTCGAGACGTCCAGCCTGGCTTCTGATCTGACGGGCCTGCCCCGCAAGGGGGGGCGGCATGTCCCGTGCGGCTGGCGCCTGGGGCTGGAGTCGCGGCGGAACCGTCAATACCGGCTCCGGCTCCCAGTCCACGATATCTTCCACCCCCGCAGGAACGGCTAACGCACGAAAGGCCTCGCGCGCCGGCTTGAGCAGCTTCCAGATCTCGTCCAGGTGAGCGCCATCCAGTCCGCGTCGTTGCGCCTGCTTGTACAGGTCGTGGTACTGCTCCTTGCACCTGAACGTTTGCTCCGTATGAAACTGGATTTCCCAGGGGACGCCCTCCGGATCCTCCAGCGTGACGCTCACCGCCCGGAAAGCGCTGCGTTCCCGGCTGAAGTGATTAAGACACCGTATCATGGCATGCGCCTTCCCATCGAGCTGCAGAAGGATCCGGCGATAGTCCGCCATAAACGTATCCGGGGAAAGCACCACACTGTAGCGCAGCGCATCGTTGACCCGCGCGCTGGCCTGGGCCAGATCCAGCGGCGGCATTCCGCCAATCAGCCGGGTCAGCTTGTCCTGCAGCGATTGCGGCGATTTCAGCCGGTACGGCTCACTCGCCAGATACGGCCGCCCCTCTTCACGCCCCGGCACCCCGCCATGGCCCAGGATGTCCTTCAGCAGCGGCGTGATCTGCGGCTCGGCCTGTCGGGCGCGCTCATGCAACGCCTGCGCCTGCCGCTGCAGCGCCTCCCGGGAAACCGCCTGCGCCCGCGTGGCCGGCGCGACTGGCTGGCTGAGCCAGCCGCCCTGCTGCAGCGCGCGGACCGCATCCTGCATGACACCCGCTGCCATCGTGGGCATGTCCGGCAGCACCGTCTGCGCCCACTGTGGATCGAAGCGCCCATCGCGTATTTCTGCCACCGTCTGCTTGCTGTACGGGACCCGCCGCAGACGCTCCGGGTAGAAGCTTTCTGCCCGTTCGCAGCACTCGATTACACCCGTAAACAGATCGGTGCCCGTGTCCGACTTCAGCGCGTCCGTGCCCACCTTGATCGCTATCGTAAAAAGATTGCGCATGGACAGCTCCGGTTCGCCCGGCACCAGCCCCGGCTGCCCCCCGGGGGACGCCGTACGCGACAGACGGCACACCGGATAGTTGTCCAGCACCGCGTGCACACGCCCGGCCGTGTCGTCTGCCTGCCCGTAGGCGCTCGCCAGTGCGGGGAAACCCTGCGCCAGCGCGGACGGAAACTGCGGTGCCTGGACGCTGTCCATGCCCAGCTGCATACATAGCTCATACAGCAGTTTCGCCGCCTCGCGCGCTTCCGGCTCATGGGCCCCGTCAATCGCTTCACGCGCCTGCGCCTGCAACTGCTGCAAGGATGGCGCATCTTCGTCCTTCCGCAACTGCCTGCGCAACCCGTTGCGCAGGTCGCGCTCCACCCCGTCGTAGGTGCCGAACATCATGCGTCGCGCCATGGCCTCGCGCTGCCCGTCCGGTTGCGCAAGAAAGCGCATCGCCAGCGTGGCGGCCTTACCCAGCAACATCCCCCCGCGCTGCTCGGCCAGGATTTCGCGCGCCCGTCCCCCCTGGTAGCGGCCCTGCTCATCGAGGGCTGGATGAGCCGTCTTGGGTGGCTTGAACGAGCGCTCCCCGCCCCGCCGCGCCTGGCGCGCCTCCATGACGCGACGGATGTGGGCCGCCAGAGCCGGATAGCCCGCATAGACGAACGCATCGTCCCCGTCCGTGTCCATGTTCCGCTTGCGCAGCTCCGCTATCGGCATCGCCCCAAGCCGCCCCGGCAGCAGCACGTCCTTGACCCGCAGGCTGCCCGTGCTGAGCATCTGCGGCGGTAGCGCGTCACGCTCGCGCCGGCTCTTCCAGCGCGACAGCGTCTTCAGGTCCTCCCGCGAACAGGCCAGCTGCAGCCCCTGGTGGGCGGGATCCGGCGACCAGTAGCCCGGCGGCGGGATGATCAGCATGCCCTTGCTGTGCAGCATGTCAGCGCCCGTGCCCGAATCATCATCGAATCCCGTATAGCTGTACTGGATGGCGAAGCACTGGTCCAGAAACCGGGCCGTCACGTCGCCCTGGCCGGGTGTCGCGACCTGCGCGGCCGCCATGGGCAACAGGTTCTCCTTGTCGTACGGCGGCTTGCCCACCAGCACATCGTCCTGCAACTGCCCGAAGCCCGGCAGCGGAATCGACGGCAGGTACAGCCTGTCGTCAGCCGAGGGCACCGCGCGGATGCGCCGCCCCTGGTAGCCCCCGCTGACGGCCAGCTGGTACAGCGTCAGGCGGCCCACTTCCTGCGTTGCCTGCCTGCCCAACCCGTCCAGCCTGCGCTGCATCGCCTCGCGCGCTTCCCCAAGCGCCGCCCCGTCCCGCGGGAAATGCATCAGCGCCTGCGGCGGCATCGCGTTGAACCCGGGCTCCTGGCCCTCCACCAGCCTGCGCTGTGCCTCGCTGCCCCGTCCCTCCCGGACTGCCTGCCATGCCTCGATATGTTCGCGCACCACCGGAATGCGCATCGCCACGTCCCATCCCAGAAACCCGCAGCCGTCATTCGGACACAGCGCGATGCGCTCCCCCTGCGGCCCCTGCAGCCTGAACGGGTGCTGCGCCCCGGGCACGTCCTCAAACCAGCCCAGCCGCAACGTGCCCTCCACCACATGGTCACGCGGCACCATCTCCATGAGCGCCCGTTGCATGCGCGACCAGTCCTCGCGCTGCGGCGCCAGCTTCTGCGCCAGGTCCATGAAGTCGCTGCCGGGGACGCTGTCGGCATACCGCACCGCCGGCAGCACCGAGGCGGACACGCTGCGGCCCTCGGCGATGTCCCGGGCTGACTTCTGCCGCCCGCGCGTCAGGCGGCTGCCGCCGAACATGTCGAAGCGCCAGGGCTCGCCGTTATACTGGAACGTGCGCGCCAGCATGAAGCCGCTCAACGCGCCCGGCAGCCGCACCTCCACCAGGGGCAGGCCCGTCAGACGGGCATAAAAAGAGTAGTCACGCTGCTCCCCGCCGGGCTCCAGCTCCCGTCCCTGCAGGTCGACCGTGACATGCAGGGTGTCGCCCCCACCCGGTCCGGGTGGCACCACGTTTCCCGCCGCCGTGCGCAGGCTCACGTGGCGCGCTGCCAGATCGAACCGGCTAGGAGGGTAACGCGTCGTGAGGACCTCCAGATGCGCCTCGCTGGCCAGCCGCAGATCCAGTGCGTCCAGGATCGCCTCATCCGCCTCGATCTGCGCAATGAGGTTCCAGCTCATTTCCTGCAGGTCCGCCTCGATGAGCCCGCGCGCCCTGTCCAGCGTCTGTCGCACCCACTGCGTCAGGGTCTCCCGTCGCGCCTTCACCAACTCGTGTCCGCCGCCGATGTAGCTCACCTTCCACTGGCGGGCCACCAGGCTGTATGCCTTGAGCACCTGATACAGTGACAGGGCCGGACAGCGCGTGCCGCACGCTTCGTCGCCGTCCTTCAGGTTCAGCCCGGCCTGGCCCTCCCCGCGGGCCAGGCGCAGATACGCGTCAATCTTGCGTGCCACGACCGGCTGCAGCGCGTCGAAGATGTGCAGGGCGCCAACCCGGTGGCGCCTCAGTTGCGGGCTGCGCGCGAGTGGCAGCAGCCCCATGCACAGGTTGCCTACACTCTCCAACGGTTCATCGCGCAGCCCCCCGGCGCCACACAGCGCCCGGACACGTCCCAGCGCTGTAGCGCCGAGCCGTCCCAGTGCGTCATGCATCCTTAGCTGGGCAAAAGCCTTGAGCAGCAAACCCACGTCGCGGCCATCGGCGCTTTCGAAGCGTTCCGTGCGCAGCTCCAGGTGTACTGCTACCCCCATGAGTACGCCGCGTGCGAGCCTGGTGTCCCCGTCTTCGTCCCCGGCCAGCCGCGCCAGCGCGTTGGCAATCTGGCCGATCGGGCCGATGTCGAACGCCCTCCACGGAAGCTGCTGGCGGCCCAGACGTGCCGCCAGCAGCATTGCCGCTTGACGCGCGTCGGCCTCATCCGGCCACTTCGAGAGCGCGTTGAGCGACATGGCCACATCCTTGCCGTTCATCGACTCGAACAGGTAGGCCTCCGAGACGAGGCGAACGGCCAGCAGCAGCGCCGCCTGACGCGCACCGATCACGTGAGGCCACTTCGAGAGCGCATTGAGCGAGACGGCGACACCCTTGCCGTTCATCGACTCGCACAGCTCCGCCTCCGAGACCAGGCGGGCGGCCTGCCGCATTGCCGCTTGACGCACGGCGGCCTCCTCCGGCCACTTCGAGAGCGCGTTGAGCGAATTGACCACCTCCCAACCTTCCATCGACGCGCACAGGGCTGCATCCGCGGCCAGACGGCCGGCCAGCAGCTGTGCTGCCTGCCGTGCGTTAGGTTCTTGCGGCCACTTCGAGAGTGCGTTGAGCGCGCTGGCCACTTCCTCAGCGGCCATCGACTGGCACAGGTCCGCCTTCGAGACGAGGCGACCGGCCAGCAGCAGCGCCGCCTGACCTGCACCGATCACGGCAGGCCACTTCGAGAGCGCATTGAGCGAGACGACCACATCCTTGCGGTTCATCGACTCGCGCAGGCCGGCGTCCGAGAACAGTCGGCCGGCCAGCAGCATTGCCGCTTGACCTGCGCCGACTTCCTCAGGCCATTTCGAGAGCGCGCTGAGCGAATTGGTTACCTCATCGGCGTTCATCAACTCGCCCAGGCCCACCTCCGAGGCCAGGCGGTGGGCCAGCCAGATCGCCGCTTTGCGCGCGTCGGCTTTTTCCGACCACTTCGAGAGCGCATTGAGCGAGTTCGCGACCTGCCGGGCTGACATCGACGCACGCAGCTCCGTCTCTGAGACGAGTCGGCCGGCCAGCAGCATGGCCGCGTGACGAGCGTCAGCTTGTTCCGGCCACTTCGAGAGCCCATTTAGCGCGCTAGCCACCTCCAAACCTTCTAACGACTCGCGCAGCTCCGCCTCGGAGACCAGGCGAGCGGCCAGCGGCATTGCCGCTTTGCGTGCATCGGCCTCCTCGCGCCACTTCGAGAGCGCATTTAACGCGCTAGCCACCTCCCAACCTTCTAACGACTCGCGCAATTCCGCCTCGGAGACCAGGCGAGCGGCAAGCCGCATTGCCGCTTTGCGCGCATCGGCCTCCTCGGGCCACTTCGAAAGCGCGTTGAGCGAACTGGCCAGATCCTTGGCGCTCATCAACTCGCGCATGCCCACGTCCGAGACCAGGCGTGGGGCAAGCCGCATTGCCGCTTTGCGTGCATTGGCCTCCTCGGGCCACTTCGAGAGCGCGTTGAGCGAATTGACCACATCCTTCCCGTTTATCGATTCGCGCAGCTGCGCCTCGGAGACCAGGCGAGCGGCAAGCCGCATTGCCGCTTTGCGCGCATCGGCCTCCTCGGGCCATTTTGAGAGCGCGTTGAGCGAATTGGCCACATCCTCCCCGTTTATCGATTCGCGCAGTTGCGCCTCGGAGACCAGGCGAGCGCCCAGCCGCATTGCCGCCTTGCGCGCATCGGCCTCCTCGCGCCACTTCGAGAGCGCCTTAAGCGAGATGACCACCTCTCGGCCTTTCAACGACGCGCGCAGCTCCGCCTCCGAGACCAGCCGAGCGGCCAGCCGTAGTGCCGATTTTCGTGCATCGGCCTCCTTGGGCCACTTCGAGAGTGCGTTGAGCGAGCTGGCCAGATCCTCGGCGTTCATCAGCTCGCGCAGGCCCACCTCGGAGACCAGGCGAGCGGCCAGCCGCATTGCCGCTGTGCGTGCCTCGGCCTCCACTGGCCACTTCGAGAGCGCGTTGAGCGAGTTGGCCACCTCTCGGGCTGACATCGACACGGGCAACCGCACGTCTGTCGAAACGCGCCTGGCCAGCTCCAGTACATCCTTCCTGACCATCCCATCGTCCGGCCACTTGCTCAGGGCATTCAGCAGCATTGCGACCTCCTTTGTGTTCAGTCTGCGCAGCCGCAGTTGCCCCACAAGGCCCGACACGGCCTCACGGCACGTCCCGTACAGCGGCGCTTTGGACAACGCATTGGCCAGGAGGGCGGCCTCCTTGGCTACGATCCCGATCAGCGCGCCAGGCCGCAGCACTTCAGTCGCGATGCTTCGCAGCGCCAGCCGGCAGATCTCGCGGTCGGCACGCTTACAAAGCTTGTTGGCGAGATGCACGTAGCGTGCAGCCAGCTCACCCCGGCACAAGTCGGTGTTCACAAGGTAGTGCGCAGCCAGTTCGACAGCACGGTGGTTCTCGTTGACCTGTGAACGCAATGTATTCCTGCGCTGCACGTTCTGCAGATACCGATCCAGGAGGGATACCTTCTTGCCGGCATGGTCCCGACATAGGAAAATCGGCGCCCGCTTATGGCTGTTGCGCCGGGCCATCACGTTATCCCTTTCCATCCGGGTGCCCAGTCGCGCGAATTCACGATCCCTCGCGTTGCCAGAAGGCATTTGCTGCAGGCCACGCCGTTGCTTCCAGAGCAGCTCGCCGGACGCTTCTTCAGACGCATATGTCAGGCATCTCTCCGGGTTTTGGCTGTGACGCTCCGGCTCGCGTGGCCTTTCGTCCAGCACGTCAACCGGATCGCTGCCCGTTCGCTTGCGCGGTGGGCTCATCGCAGCGCCCCGAAGGCTCCGCATAGCGTTTCCAGCAAAGGCTGGCTGAAGCCGGGAACCCAGCTGGCGCCGCGCGATGTGAGGCCATGACGGATCCGCCTGGCTCCTGCACGGCGCATCGCGCTGCCCCGCGCCCAAAATCGGTTGCCCGCACCGCGGCCAGGCGCGCCACGTTTGTCCCGCAATATCCTCACCGGCTGGTGGCCGCGAAGGCAACGCACTATGTGATACAGGTCCAGCATAAGGGCTCATCAAGCGCTGCTGGCGACGCGCGGCCAGTCCCCCCCGCCACGGCGGCAAAAGGTCACCGACGGCGGCTGCCTGCCGGCCCGCAGGTCCCGGCCGCGAAGCCCGAGGCTGCCCGTCAGCAGGTTCCTCAATCTTCTCATCGCCAACAACGTGGCGGATTAGCAGGCTGCTGATTCTCATGGCTACGGAGTTTGTTCAGGAGGTCGCGCGTGTTTTGTCGCGATAGCGACGGCGGGCAAGCACGGCTACATTTATATAGTATTCCTTATATTGACCAGCGCGTAGAACTGCTCCGCAACTGTTCAGTCGAGGCCGTCGCCTTTCATCTGCCCCTCGCGGATCATATGCATTACCTCGATGCCCGAGAGAATGATGCGCGCACAGCGAAATGCTTGAAGCCGATCACCGGTTTGGTGAGCTCGATGGGCCTACTCGATGATGTTGTTCAGGTATTTGTTCTGCCGGATCCTGATTGGTGTTTCCCAGTCCAAGTTGACGGCTTCGAGTGCCGCCGATTCACGCCGCTCTTGCCCACGGTTACCGTGATGGGGTGCACTGTTTTGATCAATTGCCTTCTCGAAGTAGTGACGCGCAGCGACCTTGTCGCGGTCGGCACGCAGGAGGAAGTCAACGGTGTTGCCACGCCTGTCGACAGCGCCGTATCGGTGTTTTCATTGGGCCTTTGACGTAGGTCTCGTCCATCCTCGAGTCCTCAGCCACCGCTCGCTTGTGGCGGCGGGACACCTTCTCAGATAGCGGCACGAGCTTGATGAGCCAACGGTGTACGCTCGAAGGAGCGACCTCGATGCCGCGCTCCGCCATCATTTCCTCGAGATTGCGCAGGCTCAACGAGTAAGTCAGATACCAGCGTATGCACCGCACGATCACGTCCAGCGGATAGTGCAGCACCTTGAAACTTGCCGATGCCCGGCGGCAAAGCCTTGCGCCGCGTCTTCCCCGTGCCGCTTGTCATTCATGATGATCGAACGCCTCGGGCGCGTTAATGCAACGGAACCGATCGACTTCAGGCCGTCCAGGCAAATCGACGGATACAACTTCATCGAAACGTTCAACGGCTCACTCCGAGGGATGAATGCCTGAACCTGCACCGGTTCGAACCTCTGGCGGAAGCAAAACCCGAGATCGAGGATTTGCGGCGGGGCTACAATGAGACCGAGCCTCACATGGTGCTCAACGCTTTAACATCGGGCGCATTTGCCCGGCAGCGGAGCCTTCGGCCGAAGGCTCATGAAAAATCGGGCGTGGCCACCTGCCCAGGAAAACCACGCGGTTCACTTTCCAGCTTAAATCGCGGAACTACTGTCCAAACAAATAAGGTCACTTCCGTCCGGGCTTATATCTTGCTTCGGGACGAGGCTATGCTGGAAACGCCGGGCACAGCGCCCGAACAATGGCCTGTCCCCACCGCAGATAGGGGCTTCTTGACAAGGCTCCTGCCAACCCACCTCGTGCTCGCGCGGGCCACAATGGGCTGGGTGCACGCCGCCGACTTTGAGTTCGAGACCGTAGCGAGGGATAGTACGAATCCACAAGCGAGGAAGCCCAATCATCTCAAAGGTGTGGCGCAGTTGCGCGACAAGCTGGTAATAGCTCGCGTCGCTCACGATAACACCTTGGTCGCCCCATATACGGCTCATAAGAACTTCCTTGGTTCGTGGCCCTTCGAACAGCAGCTCGAGCAAACGCGCCTGATTACGCGAAAGGAACGTTCGGGCGCCGCTCGAAATGTTACCCAACGTCCGAGTGTCGAGGCTGAAAGTCATTTGGCATTCGACGTTATCAAATGGCCGCTTGTCGGGTGACATCATTCCTCCCTGGCTCTTCCTGAAAAATTATCCAAAGGTCTGTGGAGACCCCCAGTTCGCATCGATATTGCGAACGATGACACTCGCTTTGGTTCCCCGAGAATCTGGCACCTGCCCTGCATAGGTCCAAGGCCCCGCAAGATAGATGTTGTAAACGGTTCGCGCGTATTGCGCGCGCAATGCCGTCCTCTGGGAATGATAGGCGCCGATTGCCCCCCAAATGGAACCGAACTTGTGGATACTCTCGCGAAGCAGCGATGCCCCGACAGTGGCGTTTAGTTGAGGGTCGGTGAACATGCTCGCATCGATCATTCTCGCGCGCAATCCGGCAAGGTGGAGGGAATTGATCTGCATCAGGCCAATATCGACCGTGCCGTTGGCGTTACGATGATAGGCATGCGGGTTGAGGTGCGATTCGTAGTAAGCAATGGCACGCAGCACATCCGGGTTTATATGATATTGATGTGCCGCGTTGTCGATCACATCTGCCCGGGATGTGCCCGCAGCAAATACGAATCCGGCCAGCACTACCAAAAGGACGCGAGCCAATGCTACGCCGATTATCAAGTATGTTTTTCCTTGTCGCTTTAAATCCTGCATTACTGCTCCTTCGGATGGCTCTGGTACAAATAGGCGGTCTGTACGAGATTGTTGTTATCTAGAGGATACCTCAAGCAGACAGGAAGGTCTCCCAGACTGCGGGCGCAATGGTTTTCTTTGAGGCCGAGCTTTGCGAGGCCGAATTGGCCCTTGCGAATGCGATGTACCAACTCAATACCAGAGAGCGTGATCGCTGCGTTCCTGAAAGGTTTGAAGCCGAGCATGATTTTCGTCCGGGACTTGATGTTGCGGTGGTCCTGCTCGACCAGATTATTGAGATATTTCGAGGATCGGATCTTCGTGTCCTCAGGCAGCAAGCCATCGGCCTTCATCTCGCGCACGGCGCGGTGCGAGGCCGCATAGCCGTCAAGCGTGATGCTCTTCGGTGGCTGGCGCTGATGTCTGATGGCCTTCCTGAAAAAGGCTTTTGCCGCCTCCACGTCGCGCTTTGCACGGAGCATGAAGTCGACCGTCTGGCCCACCCGACCCACCGCCCGATAGAGATAGACCCACTTGCCGCGCAGCTTGAGATAAGTCTCGTCAACACGCCAGGACTGGCCGGTGGGCCTGCCGAAGCGATTCCACCGTTTGACGAACTCCGGCGCAAAGCGCCGCCCCCAGCGCAGGATCGTCGTGCGGGCCAGCGACAGACCCCGTTCCGCCATCATTTCGACCAGATCGCGCAAGCTAAGCTTGTAGCGCAGGTGCCAGCGAACACACAGCATGATCACATCGCGGTCAAAGTGACGGCCTGCAACAGTTCGTCCAGGCTCTTCAGCTTGCTCATCGTCGGTTCTCAATTCGTTCAGCCCGACACCTTAACCGATTCGCTCCCGTCCTATTTGCACCAGAGCCGTTTGGTCCGTGGCGATTGTCGAACGGTTACTCTTATCGTCGATTAACACCTCAATTGAGGTGCGATCAAGCACTGGTTTCAGAAACCAGGTAGACGACCCAGAAAGCGACTTGCATTCGCCCGGTGAAACTACAAAAGACTCAGATGCTACGATCCATTAACTCCCGCACCGCCCTCGACGCAGGGCGACACCATTGAGGCAGACAAAACCTTAGGCTCATTTAGCTTATGATTGTGACGCGTTCGGATCAATGAAAAGGCGCGGAAATCATGTGCTTTTCAGAAATTTATCATGAGCGCACCAATGTTAGGCAGAAATTTCACAATTGAATCAGATTTTACTGCGAAATTCAATCACGGCACGAAGCCCTGCGATAGATACACTGACCATAATTTATTCCTGTCGTCGCCATGACATAAGGTCGACGGACTTGAGCGACTCGATAGAATATTAGGTAACTATATAGATGAGCGACATCGACCTTAATCATCAGGTATATCATCTCCGGATATTGTTCGGCCCCCTATTTGGAGCTGACATCGAATTGCCTTGTGATGAGGTGTTCTTCTGCGTTGGGGACGATGGAGCGCAAAGTAAGAACGAAGCAATCGCGCATTCGATCTACCGCGCGACAAATATGCTATATATACCTTATCGGCCAGGAGCTCCTAATTTCCGGTTGCAAATTACTTCAAGCCGTAACCGTACAATCAAGCAGAACAACGAATTTGATGTCCGAAACAGTGACGCCGATTTTTCAGTGGATTTTCTGTCGCCTGATGGCGGCAAGACACTGTTCCAAAGGTTCAACCATATTTGCCAATACGACGAGATCCGCTTCGCAATTAAGCCGGCTTGCGACACGTGGAGTGACGAGATAAATAATTTTATCGATCAGCCGGAACCCTTGTCCCATCACGACGGCGCGAATGCCCGCAAAGGAAAGCGGCTTTCCTGTCTTAAGATCGGCGCTGTACTGATTGCCAGCGCGGCCGCGATGGCGGCGGTCTGCTGGCAGCTAAACGAGTATCTGAGCACGCATAGGCTGGCACGCGCGAGCAGCCTTCTTTCAGATGCGCCAACAACCAACCATGTGCTGGCCGGACGCGACGGAAGAATTTATGTCGTAAGCGCCACACTCGACGGTCTGGATTGGGACAGGCAGGCGATGCGCAAGGCCATGCAGTCCGGGCCCATCCGGATCGTTTCGGCGCCAGGCGAGCGCCAGCGTCTAGAACAAGCCCTTGACGGGCAAGGCGTCGATTTTGTCACCGTGCGGATGGATGAGCCGCAGTGTCCAGTCCTGTTGCTCGATGGAAACATTAGTCAGGCCGCACGCGATGAGGCCGTAGGCATATTGAAGAAAACCGCCCCGTACGTCCAACAAGTGCAGTTGCTGTACCCGCGCGTAGGCGCTATCGAGACGGATGCGCGCAATGAGTTGCAGAGAACGGGCTTGCACTATCGCGAGGTGGGCCGTCCGCGTGGGACCACGTTCGAGGTCGCCGGTGCAATCAACGACGCGGAACTAGCCGCTTTACGAAGCCTCATTTCCTCATTCAATGATAGATGGGGCACGCGTCATGTCGATTTCAAGATCGCGATGCGGACCGATTGGCTGAATGGTAAAACATACCGGGAAGGCGATGACGGTTACGTTCTGGTCAATCAGGCGTCATGGTACTTCCCTGAACATCTGGATGGAGAGCGACGATGAGCGGCTATATTCCGAGCACAAACTACCTTGGCTATCTCGAAGACATGAGCGCTGGTTTCGACACGGGCATCGGTGACCTTGGCGATCAGTTGAAGACCGCGATGACGAATTTACAGCAGCACCTGTCCGATCCGACGTATCTCACGCATTACCAAGCTGTGCTGTCTGAATATAACCCATACCACTAGTGTCCGGTTAAATCCCTAATAGATTCAATTGGTTAGCGCCAGTCGGCGTGTCGATTGTGTTCGAATCGAGCTGGAAGGCCTCCGAAATGGGGGTTTTCTCGAAAACGGACACCGAAAAGATCTGTAGCAATGTGTAGAGCGAGGCATCTAGTTGAAGCTCATTTTTGACGATCGCGAACAGCACGTAGGTGGAGACGGCGCACCAGATTTGCGACTTCACCGCGTTCTCGGTTGTGCCAAAAAAGCGCTTGATGCGCAGATACTGCTTGATCCGTTTGAAAAACAGTTTGACATGCCAACGGTTTCGGTACAGGCCGGCGGTGGCCAGGGGGGGCAACGCTGTATTGTTGGTCAGGAAGATCAGGGTCTTTCCGGATTCTGGGTCGTTGAAGCGAACACGGCGCAAGTGTTCGGGATAGTTTTGCGAAGCGTAGAAGCCATTCAAGGCGACGCTCTGGTCGCAAACGACACCTGTGCTGCTGTCGGTGGCAGCCGAGTAGACGCGACGCGCATTCATGTTGCGTTTGGCGCGCGTGACGAAGAAAGCGAAAGCGCCTGCCTGATGGAGTTTGTACAGTCGCTCGAAGTCCAGATAGCCGCGATCCATGACGTAGAAAGCCCCCGCTTCGACGGGCAGAAAATCGAGCACGCCAACGTCGTGCATCTTGCCGTCGCTCACGTGAATGAAGGCAGGAATCGGACCACGCAGATCCAGCAGCGTGTGCATCTTGACCGCTGCCTTGGTGCCGCGAAACGGTGCCCAATCGAACAGAGACAGGTCGATAGGTGTGGAATCGAGTGCGTAGACGGTCGCATCGAGATCGATGTCCAGCGACTCGGACGCGTAAAGCGCCCGGGCCCGGCCGATCAGTCGCATCGCCAGTTCGTGATAGATGTGCCAGTCGCGCACGTTCAATGCGTCCGACAACGTCGAGCGCGCCGGGACGTTCTTCAATCCCATATGAAACAGCTTGCCGCGATTTGCCGTCAGGCAAACCTCGATGTCGCGCAGGGATTCGCGCCACGTCAGTTGCGCGAAGGCCATGATACGGAACAGATCGGCGCAGCCCAGCGTACACACTCCCGCGTCGTCGCCATGTCGATCGATGATCCGGCCGAACGTTTTCCACGGCACGAACTCCATGACTTGCGCGAACAGTGTCTTGCCCACGTTCATGTGCTACCCCGGGTTGTTCAAACCCGAAAGGATCGCAAATGCTGGAATCGAAATTCAAATCGTGGACAGCCAAAAAAGCCTCGAAACCCGCGTCAGAACGTCCTCTCCGGCCTGCTGACCTCAAATAAACCGGACACCAGTGAACGCAGGAGAGTGCTTCGTACTTGCCCCTACCCTTACCGCCCCCATTGGCTATCCGAAGGATGAAAAGCCAACAGCGCAAGTTCATGCCGTGGAGCACTTTTCGCGCCACGCTTAATGCCAAATTGGCACGCAGTCAGCCCCGTCCTGAACTCGTCGTCCTGTTGCTGATGGTGCTCGTCATCGGGATGCTGATCATACCGCTTCCAGCGTACTTGCTTGACTTGTTGATCGGGGTCAACATCGTCACGGCGCTGCTCGTGTTCATGGGCTCTTTCTACGTCGTCAACATTCTAGAGTTTTCGACCTTCCCGTCCGTTCTGCTGATTACGACGATGTTTCGGCTCGCGCTGTCGATAAGCACAAGTCGCCTGATTTTGCTCGAAGCTCAAGGCGGCAAGATCATCTCTACATTCGGCGAGTTCGTGATAGGCGACAATCCGGTCGTCGGTTTCGTCATGTTCGGGATCGTGACGATCGTGCAGTTCATCGTCATTACGAAAGGTTCTGAGCGTGTCGCGGAAGTGGCTGCGCGTTTTGCTCTCGACGCCATGCCTGGAAAGCAGATGAGTGTCGATGCGGACCTGAAAGCCGGCGTCATCGATAACGACGGTGTGAAGAAGCGCCGTACAGACCTTGAACGTGAGAGCCAGCTCTACGGCGCATTTGATGGCGCGATGAAGTTCATCAAAGGCGATGCCATCGCCGGCATCATAGTGATATCCGTCAATCTGATCGGTGGGATCGCGGTGGGTGTCGCACAGCACGGTATGTCGATGCCCGAAGCATTAAAGACCTACACCATTCTCACGATCGGAGACGGTTTGGTCGCACAAATACCGGCACTTCTCATTGCGATTGCGGCCGGCTTTATCGTAACGCGAGTGGGAGAAAGCGACAAGAACCTCGGTGCCGGGATCGTCGGTGACCTGTTTTCAAATCCGTTCGTGATCGCGGTGACGGCCGCACTCTCGATCTGTATCGGGTTGCTGCCCGGCTTTCCTCTGCCAGTATTCGGTGTCATCGCGGTAGCGCTTGCTGGGATATATTTGCATATGCGACACCAATCACACGGCAAGGACGTCGCGGGCGGTGTGGGGGGCGAGGCACTCGATGGGCTGCTCTCGTGCGGCGTCAAGGACGGTGAGTATAACGCACTAAAACAGGTTGACATCGATAAGCTCATTCCAGAAACGGTGCCGCTTATAATAACGGCGTCAGTGCGGATGAAGGCGATTTTCGAAACGGAACGGGTACTCGACACTATGCGTCGGCGCGCATTCATTGACATGGGGCTGCGTCTCCCACAGATTCATGTCAGCTATTCCGCGGAATTCAATGAGACTGACATTGTCGTTATGATCAATGAAATTCGCGCGGCAAATCTTTCGATTGATTTCAATCGCATGCGTGTCATTGGGTCGACGCTTACGCTCGACAGCTTGGCGCTAGACGTAGTGACTCTCCCGGATGGAGCGGGCGGCAGCGCGAGATGGGTGCGGCAGCAAGACGCGTCGGGGCTCGAAAAGATGGGCGTGCATGTCCGGCCACCCATAGACGACCTGTACGGTCAGTTCCTCACGCTGGTTCTGCACAACATCAAGGAATTCTTTGGGATTCAGGAAAGCAAGCGTTTACTTGACGACATGGGGAGGAAATATCCCGATTTACTTAAGGAAACTTACCGACATGCCTCTGCGCAGTCCATCGCTGAAGTATTGCAGCGGCTCCTTGGTGAGCGCATCTCCGTGCGCAACATGAAGCTAATTCTCGAAGCACTTGCGCAATGGGGCCCCAAGGAAAAGGATACGTTGATTCTGGTTGAGCACGTTCGCATCTCACTTGCCCGCTATATCACGAATCGCTTCGCGTTGGGGGGGCGCCTTAACACGATCCTGCTCTCCGCAGACGTTGAAGAGATGGTGAGCAAAGCTGTCCGGCAAACGTCTACGGGCGTCTACTTGAACCTTGAGCCGGCGGACAGCGAGCGATTGTTGGATTGGTTGTCCCTCCAATTACAGCGGGTTGGGTATTCACCGCGCGATGTTGTGCTGCTGACCTCAATGGAGATTCGGCGCTTCGTCAAGCGGCTCATCGAAAGCCGATTTCCGGATCTTGAGGTGCTTTCCTTCGGAGAAGTCGCAGACGGAGTGGTAATCGATGTGCTTGAGACGATTTGAGGAAGGGGTGAATATCTGTGTCTGGGACTGTTCAATGGCACCAGCGGCGGTTCTGTTGCAGTAAGGCCCACGTTAAAATTGTGTAGCGAATTTTTGAGCTGAGCGATGAAGAAGACGAAGACACCGCGAACCACACTCGCGCCGGGCCTGGTCAAGGTCCTGAAGCGCCTTCACTACCCGCTTGAAGTGATTTTGCTGTGCGTGCGATGGTACGTGGCCTATTCGCTGAGTTTGCGCAATCTTGCGGAAATGATGGACGAGCGTGGTATCGCGGTGGATCATTCGACGGTGTACCGCTGGGTCATCAAACTGCTGCCGCTCTTCGAAAGGAGCTTGCGCAAGCACAAGCGTCCGGTTGGGAAAAGCTGGCGAATGGAAATATCTTTACCGGGCAGTGGACAAGGCGGGCGACACGGTCGACTTCCTGCTCAGGGCCAGGCGGGACAAGGTCGCTGCCCGGCGGTTCTTTGAAAAGGCGATCGCCCATAATGGTACGCCAGAGACCGTGACCATCGACAAAAGCGGCTCCAATCTGGCCGCACTGGATGCGGTGAATGCCGATCGCGAGACGCCGATCAAGGTCCGTCAGATCAAGTACCTGAACAACATCGTCGAACAGGACCATCGGGCTATCAAACGCCGGACCCGGCCAATGCTGGGACTCAAGAACTTCCACCGTGCGAGGGTCATTCTCGGCGGCATCGAGGTAATGCACATGATCAGGAAAGGACAGATGAAATGTGCGGGCAAAGACCCGTCGTCTGCTTCCCAGCAGTTTTACTCCCTTGTGTCATAGGCAATACTTACCATATCGACATTTCTCGTCCCGACACCCTTACTTACTGCAACAGAACCTTTCAAAAGAGCCCTCGTTATGATCCCAGTATCGTCTCGCATCACCCAGACTGCTGTTTTCACATCGAAATCCGAAGCACCGGATCTAGCGACATCGCACGCTCCGGAGACGGCTATGTCAGAAGGAAAGTTGATGGTTAGAGAAATCAATGCCAGCGCCGTCGGTAATAGGAGCTTACTCCCGACTTCAGAAGCAATATTGACCGATACAAGTACGGTGGAAAGTCCACCGACAAACGAACGGCGGGCCAATCTCCCTGTGCAATTGGCGGGCCAGCCCAGGTCACCAGCGTCTTCATCCCATGGGGGGGCTGCAACGGGCAGCCGGGCAAGACGCGCGTCTCTGCCGTCGGTCGTCGAGGTCGTCGATCCGGACGTCGCCATCGCAGGCGAGGCTGTGAAGACGCCTGTTTGCGGAACGAGTCCTGCCATGTCAGCTTTCCATGCATCCACGGAAGAAAGCGTCAATCCCACCAGCCGGCCCAGTTCGAATCCATCTCCGCAGGCAAGTGCGCCTGGCGCCTTGACTGGTTTGTTGGAACTGCCGCCTCAAATCACTCGTGATATTGCAGGGCGGATCGATCGTCGCAGCCGTATTGCGCTGGCAGGCACCGACCGACAGTTGCGTGCGCAACTTATCGATGAGCGGCAAGCTGCCAGGATTATTGCCCGGGATGTGCCGGCCGTGAGAACGACTCAGGGGTTCGATGCGGTGTTCCAGCGCATCGGGGAGCTTCCGGTGTCTCTACGAGGTGAGGTGCTGGCCGCACTCGGCGGCCATATCTATGCCCTGCCCCTAGCCCGGACAGCGCAGTTCGACAGCGTGTTCGGCGCCATCGGGCAACTGCCTGCCGAACACCGCAGCGCCCCGCTGGCCGCACTCGGTCGCCGGATCCATGCCTTGCCGCAAGCAGGCCAGGCAGCGCAGTTCGACCGCATGCTCGGCGCCATCAGGCAACTGCCGGCCGAACACCGCAGCGATCCGCTGACGGTACTCTGCTACCAGATCCAAGTGCTGCCGCAAGCGGCCCGGACAGCGCAGTTCGACAGCGCGCTCGGCGCCATCGGGCAACTGCCTGCCGAACACCGCAGCGATCCGTTGACGGTACTCTGCTACCAGATCCAAGTGCTGCCGCAAGCGGCCAGGACAGCGCAGTTCGACAGCGCGCTCGGCGCCATCGGGCAACTGCCTGCCGAACACCGCAGCGCCCCGCTGGCCGCACTCGGTAGCCAGATCCATGCCTTGCCGCAAGCGGCCGGGACAGCGCAGTTCGACAGCGTGCTCGGCGCCATCGGGCAACTGCCTGCCGAACACCGCAGCGCCCCGCTGGCCGCACTCGGCCGTCAGATCAATGCCTTGCCGCAAGCGGCCCGGACAGCGCAGTTCGACAGCGTGCTCGGCGCCATCGGGCAACTGCCTGTCCAACACCGCAGCGCCCCGCTGGCCGCACTCGGTCGCCAGATCCATGTCCTGGCGGAAGCGGCCAGGACAGCGCGGTTTGATAGCGTGTTCGGCGCCATCGGGCAACTGCCTGTCCAACACCACAGCGACCAGCTGGCCGCACTCGGTCGCCAGATCCATGCCTTGCCGCAAGCGGCCCGGACAGCGCGGTTTGATAGCGTGTTCGGCGCCATCGGGCCACTGCCGGCCGAACACCGCAGCGCCCCGCTGGCCGCACTCGGCCGCCAAGTCGATGCCCTGCGTGAAGCGGCCCGGACAGCGCGGTTTGACAGCATGCTCGGCACCATTGGGCAAATGCCGGCCGAACACCGCAGCGATCCGCTGACGGTACTCTGCTATCAGATCCAAGTGCTGCCGCAAGCGGCCAGGACAGCGCAGTTCGACAGCCTGCTGCGGGTCATTGGGCAACTGCCCGCTGAACGCCGCAGCGGGCCACTAGCGGCGCTCGGCGGCCGTATCTGGGCCCTGCCGCAAGCGGTTCGGACAGCGCAGTTCGACAATGTGCTCGGCGCCATCGGGCAACTGTCCGCTGAACGCCGCAGCGCCCCGCTGGCCGAACTCGGAGGCGAAATCGAAGCCCTGCCTGAAGCGGCCCGGACAGCGCAGGTCGACAGCATGCTCAGCGCCATCGGGGAACTGCCCACCCAACACCGCCGCGTCCCGCTGGCGGCGATCCGGCCAGCTCAGGTGCGAATAGCGCGGTGGCGAATCGGTTAAGGGGGTTCTGTTGCAGTAAGGGTGTCGGGACGAGAAATGTCGATATGGTAAGTATTGCTTATGACACAAGGGAGTAAAACTGCTGGGAAGCAGACGACGGGTCTTTGCCCGCACATTTCATCTGTCCTTTCCTGATCATGTGCATTACCTCGATGCCGCCGAGAATGACCCTCGCACGGTGGAAGTTCTTGAGTCCCAGCATTGGCCGGGTCCGGCGTTTGATAGCCCGATGGTCCTGTTCGACGATGTTGTTCAGGTACTTGATCTGACGGACCTTGATCGGCGTCTCGCGATCGGCATTCACCGCATCCAGTGCGGCCAGATTGGAGCCGCTTTTGTCGATGGTCACGGTCTCTGGCGTACCATTATGGGCGATCGCCTTTTCAAAGAACCGCCGGGCAGCGACCTTGTCCCGCCTGGCCCTGAGCAGGAAGTCGACCGTGTCGCCCGCCTTGTCCACTGCCCGGTAAAGATATTTCCACTCGCCTTTGACCTTGATATAGCTCTCGTCCATTCGCCAGCTTTTCCCAACCGGACGCTTGTGCTTGCGCAAGCTCCTTTCGAAGAGCGGCAGCAGTTTGATGACCCAGCGGTACACCGTCGAATGATCCACCGCGATACCACGCTCGTCCATCATTTCCGCAAGATTGCGCAAACTCAGCGAATAGGCCACGTACCATCGCACGCGCAGCAAAATCACTTCAAGCGGGTAGTGAAGGCGCTTCAGGACCTTGACCAGGCCCGGCGCGAGTGTGGTTCGCGGTGTCTTCGTCTTCTTCATCGCTCAGCTCAAAAATTCGCTACACAATTTTAACGTGGGCCTTACTGCAACAGAACCGGCGAACGTCGGGTCTGGGCAGTCGCGCGAGTCCCAAGCGCACAGCAGGAAGATGAACGACGCGTGCATCGTGAACTCGAGCGCCTGCGACACGAGCGCACCACTCACATCAACCGGATCCGATCGCTTCTGGTACTGCACAACCTGCGCGTAGAGCGCGTAGGCGGTCGTAACGGGGCCCGCTGGTGGGCCGAGCACGCTCAGCAGTGCGTTCGCTGCCTCATTCTCTGGTCCGCCGTGCAAAGATTATCTTGATGGCCGCTGACGGTCATACGAGTCAAGAAATTCCAACGCAATGCGAAGTGACACCGCCAGCAATTACGCACTGGAAGAAG
>NZ_JBFPKP010000043.1:0-20202 GCF_040948855.1 Paraburkholderia sp. BR10882
TCGATCAATTCCATGCGTGGCTCACAACGACGCTGGAGGCGCTCTCGCGCAAATCGGACACGAGTCGGGCGATCCTCTATGCGCTGAACCGGTGGGAAGCGCTCACACGCTATTGCGATGACGGGCAATTGGAGATCGACAATCTACCCGTCGAACGCGCGCTGCGCGGAGTAGCCATCGGTCGCCGCAACTATCTGTTTGCCGGTGCAGACTCCGGCGGCGAGCGTGCCGCCGCAATCTACAGCCTCGTTGGCAGCGCAAAACTCAACGGCATCGATCCTGAAGCATATCTGCGTTACGTGCTCGCACGCATCGCCGACCATGCAATCAACCGCATCGACGAACTTGTCAACGCCGATTGAATTCTGACCCACCTTTCGACGATTCGCCGAAGTAAATCTGACCCACCCGGGTCCTGTGTCACGCGGCTGCTTTGGCTGTTGCCCGCGTTCCCGTTTGTCCTGCTTTTCGCTTGTCCTTCAGCCGGTAGCTTTCGCCACTGATTTGCACGATATGGGCGTGATGCAAGAGCCGGTCGAGCATGGCGGCCGTGAGCGTCTGGTCGTCAGCAAACGCCGTGGCCCACTGCGTGAACGGCAGGTTGCTCGTCAAGACGATGGAGCCGCGTTCATAACGTTTGGCGACGACATTGAAGAACAGGTTCGCCTCCTCACGCCCGAACGGCAGATAGCCGATTTCGTCGATGACGAGCAGCCTTGGCCCGATGACCGCCCGATTGAAGAACTCACGCAAACGGTTCTGTTGGCGCGCCGTCGCCAACTGCATCATCAGGTCCGCAGCTGTGATGAAGCGCGTCTTGATGCCCGCCTGCGTTGCCCGATAGGCCAGAGCGCTCGCGATGTGCGTCTTGCCGACCCCGGACGGACCGAGCAACACGACGTTCTCGGCACGCTCGATGAACGCCAGGCTCCCCAACTCCTGTATCTGCGCCCGTGGTGCACCGCTGGCGAAGCCGAAGTCGTATTGCTCCAGTGTCTTGATACCGGGCAGTGAGGCGAGCTTCGTGAGCGTCTGACGCTTGCGCTCCTCGCGCGCACCAAGTTCCGACTGCAGCAGTTGCTCGAGGAAGTCGGCCAGGTTCGCGTCGGTCGTTGCCGTGTGCTGGGCGAGCGCTCCCCAGTCGCTGGCGATACGGTCGAGCTTCAGTTGGGCGCACAGACTGGCAATCCGTTCGTGCTGGAGATTCATGCGGCGACCTCCAGCAACGCGTCATACACCGCCAGAGGATGCTGAAGGCTCTCTCGCGGCAACACCCGGCGCAGCTTTGAGGGCGCAGGTCCTGGCGCCGACGTTGGCGTTGGCAACGGCAGCAGTGCTGCCTGCTCGAGTGTCAGCCTCGCGGTCGGTCGCTCGCGCGTGGTGGCGTGCACGCGAACGTTGGCGACTTCGGCGAGCCACCGGCCGATACGGGCATTGGCGGCTTCGACATCCAGCTTCAGTCCCGACTGCTTGAGCGTGGCCGCGAGCGGCACCACGAAGCTCTCCTTCAGATAGCGGTTGAAGCGTTCTACCTTCCCCTTGGTCTTTGCCCGATAGGGTTGGCAGACCTTCGGCGTGAAGCCGTAGGTCTCGGCCACCGCAAGCAACTGCGTGTTCCACCGATGCTCGCCTTCACCGAATGCATCGCGCTCGACAATCACGGACTTCGCGTTATCGAACAGTACCTGCTCGGGCGTGCCGCCGAAGTAGACGAACGCTTCGCTCAGGCACTCGCACAATGTCGCAGCATCCTCGCCGGCGGTGAAACGCACGAAGCTTGCCCGGCTGTATCCGAGCGTTGCGACCAGCGCCAGCAGTGGCGCGCGGCCACGACGGATGACTGTGAAGTCAGCTTGCATCTGCTTGCCCGGCGGCGTCTCAAACCGCACCACCGGCTCGGCTTCATGGCGCTTGTACGGCGCCAGGAACGCCTTGAGCTGGCTGATGCCGCCATCGTAGCCACCGTCCTGTAACTCCCGCAGCAGGACCGTCGCCGGAATCCAGTGCGGGCGTGCAGCGGCGATACGCTCGAGCAGATAGTCCCTGAACGGGTCGAGCTTCGTCGGGCGCGGCTCACGTTGTTTGTAACGGCCCGCCTGTCCGTCGCGCAGATAGCGGCGCACCGTGTTGCGCGACAAGCCCGTCTGACGCGCTATCTCTCGCACCGCCGTTCCCCGTCTTGCCAATACCTTGATTTCCACTGCTTGCTCCTGAGTCAGCATCGGCGGCAAAAAGCCGCCATCCTCTCCCAGGTGGGTCAGGTTTACTTCGACGGGTGGGTCAGTTTTACATCGGCGCTAACACGAACTCGCACCATGGGTCGTCGCCGGTCAGATCCGCACCGCAGTCTGAAGATCACGACCTCCAGTCAAGATGTTGCTGATGCCACGCTTACGGTGCGACGGCGGCACTCGGCGCAGCAGAAGCTGTAGCGGAAATCGCCGCACTCGGCGCGGGCTTGCCGGGTAAGGCCGCGTGGTTTGCGGCGATAGCGGGCGCTGTGCAGAACGCCTCTGCAGCGGCGGCAGTGCTGCGAGCGGGGTTGCTCGGCGAAGTCTTGATCGATCCGCAGCAGCAGGCGGTAGAAGTCAGGATTACGGGCACTCGTGCGGCACACTGCAAAGGTCTCGGGTCTTGGAAAACGCGAGACTCTCCCTTGGGCGTTGTTTGTGCAAGATGCCTGAGGGAGATCCCCTCGGCTACATCACGCAAGTCGCTCAAACCGCCCCGAATCCCCATCGACTTGCGTGCTCATGCTCACACCTCGCCCTCTCCGGCGATGCAGTAGAAGCTTCGAGATGGTTACGGTATTGCAAAAACGAGACCGTGTTAGCGCGCACTACGGTGTGGCAGACGCTAAAGCCCATGCCGTCCTTAGCCGTCAGGAGGCGGTGGCTAGTACCATTGCCCCAATCGACGAAGTGATCCGTCGCTTCAGCATCGTTCAGGCTACGCACAATCATATTGTTTGATCGCAGGAATACAGGTGCAAGTCATTCGTAGAAGCGTGGCTTCCGCGCGCTCCCGAAGCGGAAAGCCAAGGTATGGCTTTTGGGACGGGGCAGGCTGGCAAGAACCTGCCAACCCATGTCCTCCACTGCCATTCGCCCCATTCCTGATACGGCACCGTCCAGACCTCGTCGGGGAGCCGTCGCCCATCTTGATAACCCAATCATGAGATGAGAGACCTCGCCACGATGCGCGCGCGGCGGTCGTGGCAGCATCAGGATCGATCGAGCAAGTTTCATCTGAACTCCTAGAAGTGAGTTGCTAGATTGTTATGGTCAACGTATCCCTATCAAGCAACCGATGTGCCAACGACTTTCTGAAAACACAGCTGAGAAAACAAGGCGCCACTCGCCGTGCTAGCTGGCATCCTGCCGTCACACTTGCGACATCGATGTCTTAAACGAGACACAGCTCAAGACAGGACCGCGGTGGTCGATGGCGATGATCGCTGGAAAAGTGCAATCTCCCCGAGAGGCTCAGACAACCTCGCTGTGCTGTGCGCCGGCATGGAAGAGCTCGCCATATGGCTCTGACAGTTTGATGGAAAGGGGGCGGTAGAATGACGTAATGAAGAAGACAAAAACGCTTTATCACGGCCACCGGTTCCCTGCCGTCGTCATCAACTGCGCGGTTCGCTGGCATTTCCGGTTTAGCCTGAGCCTGCGCGACGTCTAGGAGTTGCTGCTCGAGCGTGGTGTTGTGGTCGCATGAGACGATCCGTTGCTGGTGCGAGAAGTTCGGCGCCAGATTCGCCCAGGGCGCCAAGGCCGCGCGGCGCAAGCCGGGCTGCGCGGCGAGCCGTATCTGTTGTGGCGAGCGGTCGACGAGCATGGCGCAGAACTGGACGTGCTTGTGCAAAAGCGGCGTGACAAGGCATCGGCAAAGCGCTTCTTCCTCAGGGTGCTGCGTTCAAACCCGGTGCCGCGCAAGATCGTGACCGACCGGCTGCGCAGCTATCCGGCGGCGAAGTCGGACATTGCTGAGCTTGCTCATGTGAAGCACGTCTTCGTCAAAGCGGCCGCATGCGTGAACAACCGTGCCGAGAACGGCCACCAGCCGGCCCGCAGGCGGGAGCGCCAGATGTGCGGATTTCGCGATGCACGTCGCACGCAGGCGTTTCTTTCGAGCTTCGGTGCGATCCGGCAGCACTTCGCGTTGCCCAGACACCAGATGAACGCGGCATGTCATCGTACCGCGCTCCAGAAACGTTTCGCGACGTGGCATGGTTGGACTGTCACTGCCGCCGGAGACAGGGTTATCTAATAAGGATAACTACTCGTACGCCACAAAGACAGACTACATCGGCCAACCTGACTGAGCCATTCTGGGGCAGCGAGCTACGCCTTCGTCGCCGAACCGCAAACCAATGGCGTTGCTGAGCGGTTCAATCGGAACATGAAAGAACAAGCGATTCACCGGCGTATCTTCAAGAATGTTGATGAAGTTCGTGACGCTGTCGTTGACTTCAAAGACCGTTACAACCGAGAATGGCGGCTGGAAAAACTGGGGTTCATGTCACCCCTCGAACCCCGTCACGCATGGATTTTTAAACAGGCCGCCTGAGTGCCAAAACCGTGTCCAAACAAACCGGGCCGATACAGGTCAAACGTCGTTAGACATGGGAGGCCTTGTCGATCTGCCGCATTTCACTATAGAGAATAACAATAGCGATAAGACCCGCCGTCATATCGGCAGCCGCTACCGAGAACAACAGGCCGTCATGTCCGTAAGCGTGCTGCAGCAAGGCCATCAGGGGCATCAGAAACACGCCATGCCGCAGTACCGCTACAAGCGTTGCCCAGATTGCGTCGCCCTTAGCCTGCATGAAAAGCAGACACACCTGTTGCACCGCTAACACCGGCAACGCACAATGGAACAGTAAGATCGCGCGGCTACCAATCTCTATCGTCGCCGACTCGTGCGTAAACCAGCCGATGATGGTCCTAGCTTGCCACACGACCCAGCCGGCATAGACTCCGGCGAACGTTAGCGCGACGGCAACCATAGTCCGAACCGCTTGCGCCACCCGTGTCCAGTTACCTGCGCCGACATTAAACCCTACAACCGACTGCGCCCCGATGCACAGCCCATACAGCGGAAGTACCGCCAGCATCGCCAAGCGGCTGGCCAAACCTATCGCCGCCACCGATGCCTCGCCGTAGCGAGCAGCGAACCCATTGAGCATGGACATGGCCGCTACCGCGAGCAGCGTATTGAGCGCTGGTGGAATGCCGATGCGGGCGATGCTCGCCAGCCGGCACCAGCAGCGTCCCACCGATGGCCACAATAAGACGATGGCCCCGTGCCTGCCCGCGAAATGTCGCCAATACAAGGTTAAGCCGCACAACTGGGCCAGAAATGTTGCGATACCGGCCCCATCGATGCCCAGCCCCAACCAGAAAATCATCACCGGGTCAAGCGCCGCGTTCATTGCGAAGGATGAGACTTGGGTCGTCATGCTGAGCACGGTATTGCCATCCGCTCTCACGATGAAACCACAGACCATATTGAATACCACTGCCACATAGCCCAGCAGCAGCCAATGAAGATAGGCCACCGCCAGTGGCAAAGTCGATGGTCCAGCGCCTAGCCATGCCAGCAAACTTGGAGCCAACAGCCAGCCGGCGATTGCCGCAATGCCAGCAATTACCATCGCAGACCATAACGCGTGCGAGGCATAATCGTTGGCAGAGTGATCGTCGGCGCGCCCCAAGCTTCGAGCAATCAACGAGGCGGCCCCTGCACCGAAGATCTGGCCTATTGCCGTGATGCCCATTGCAAACGGGAACGAGAATGCCATCGCCGCGAGTGCCGCTGTTCCGAGCCGTCCCACGAAATAGGCGTTGAGCAACTGATAAGCGGCACTGACAGTGACTCCAATGACGGAAGGAAGAGCCAGCCGCAGGATCAGTGGCAACAGTCGATCATGGGCCATTGACTGCATCCGTGATGCCGCAACTGTTGGCGTGTTCATACCATGGCTCGCTTCACGCTTGCTGCGTCCACATCTTCCTTATTGTCCCTGAGCCATCCGGCATAAGCCGCGAGACAATGCAGCAACTGACGTCCCAGCATGTTCGCCTCCTCTGCGGAAAAGCAATGCAGCGCACAATGCATCTGGATACGAAGTTTACCGTCCACATTGTCGATATCTAACCGCAACGTGTGATGACGGTTGGACCCCATCCCATCACCCGTCCAGATCGTCGGTTGAGCAAGGCCGAGCAGCATGCGCGTACGAAGATTATCTAACGCAGCGCGATAGTTGACGACAACACGAGGCCAGTCGAAATCCATGAGTGCCTTCGCCTGATCGTCCGGCAGCAGATACGCAGCCGCCCGTAGCCCAATGCCATGGATCCGCGCCGAATTGCGCTGACGACGCACCACTTTCAGACGTTCCGCCACACTGAGTCGCCCCTCACAAACGATGGCCAGCGGGACAAGCTCCGCGGTAAAGCCCATAACCGTCGACAGATCCTGACCCGGCAGGATAGGCGTGCGCAGCATGTCCATGCTGTCCAAAAACAGCCCTCGTCGCTGGTTGCCCTGTCCTGCCACCTCCGCCAAGGCGCACAGGATGACGTCGAACGCGTCAAAGCCGTGCCGTTCCGGATGCAGATCGAGCAGAACCTTTGTCGATTCCGCATCCAGGTCCAGATAGCGAATCCCCTTGCGCGCACACAAGGCCTCGAAAGCAGCATCACTGTGCATCTGCCCAGTATGGAGCATCTCGAACAAGCGGCGGCTGGCATCAGCGCCACTATCGACTGGCTCAACCTCGAGGACTGTAGCACTATCCTCACGCAGCAGTTCCCATGGCCGGCTTCGCCAATAAGCAATGTGGCTGTCCAACGAACCGCTCACATGTTCGCGCAGCGCCTTCACCCATCGATTCAACTGCGCGCGGCCACTGAATGCGGGAACTGGCGCGTGGCCATGCACTATAGCCAGATAGTAGCGTTCTACTTCGTCCAGCAGCAGCCGGAACCCATAGCCGTCGACTAGAAAATGATGAATTATGATAAAAATCCAACTGTGCGGCCGCCCACCGACCTCCGCCTCGATCAATTGGAAACGCGACATCCAGGTACGACCATCGAACCGGAATGCATATTGCGCTTTCTCAGCGATACCAGATACCTCTCGCGTGCAATCACCGAGCTCTGCGTACGAGCCCAATGCAACTCGCTCCAGATGCAACGCTCCGACTCCGGTATGGAAGCGTAGATCATCGTCATCTCGAGAGATCCTGGTGCGCAACAGTGGGTAGTCTTTCGCCAACCTGACGATAGCGGACTCCAATATGGCCGGATCCAAACGGCAGCTATCGTCTTGCCAGATCGCGTACATGTTGAAATGCTCGTCTAAACCCATGCGCCGATTCATGAATCGTATCGTAGGCGTTACTTCCACGCCACCGCCGATTTGGCCATCATGGTGCACCAGTTCGCCAGAGCGGGCATCGACCAGCCCGGCCAGTTCGCGTAACACTGGATAATCGTACAACTCGCTGACCGAAAAGCGGATGTCCATCTTGGCCGCCTGCGCCACACAGCGCACGCTCAGCATAGAGGTACCACCCAGTGAGAAGAAATGCGCGTCCGCACTAATCGTCGATATACCAAGCACTTCCTGCCAAACCGCGGCCAGTGCATTCTCGGTCGTGGTGACCAGCGGCGCGAATACGCCCACTGCGGTTTGCCGTGGCAACGGCAAGCGTGAACGGTCCAGTTTACCGCCCGGCAGCTTAGGCAAAGCCCGCAAGCGGACAAATGAACGGGGAATAGTATGGGGCAACAGCGAATGACGGAGCATTTGTCTGAACCCATCCTCCGTCGACGGCAGCTTCGCCTCCGTGCCCACCACGTAAGCAGTCAACAGCGGCTCGCCATCCGCGGCGCGGTGCAAATGCACCGCGGCCTCCTCGACCCCAGGACATTTTCGCAAGACGTGAGAAATCTCATCCAGTTCAACGCGCAAGCCATGGATCTTGATTTGGTTGTCACGCCTTCCGAGGAACTCCAGGCGGCCGTCGTCACGGTGGCGCCCCAAATCGCCAGTGCGATAAGCCACAGTTCCGAAAGGCTGTAACTCTGGCACCGAATTATCAACAAATCGCTCGGCCGTCAACTCCCTGCTGCCATGGTAGCCACTCGCCAGGCAGTCACCCGTCACCAGGATCTCCCCCACCGCACCTTGAACCACCGGCCACAACTTGTCATCTACGACCGCTATGCCGACATTGGCCACCGGCTTACCGATCGGGACAGTCCGTTCATCAGCGCCCACTTCGCACACCTCACCCCAAGCGGCGTTCGAACTACACTCGGAGGATCCGTAGAAGTTGAACAAACGGGCCTGTGGGAACGCCTCGAGAAAGCGCCGAGCCAACTCTGGCGGCAACGCCTCAGCGCTTGAGGTGACCAGCCGCAAATCTGAAACCGACCGTCCGTCTGTCAATTGTGCCGTCAAAATGCCGGTGATCAACGGTGGCGAGCACAGCAGACGCGTTACCCGGTAACGATCGAGCTGCAATAGCAGCAGGGATGGATCTTGCAGTTCTTGCTGACTCAGCAGCAAACTAGGAACGCCTTGTAAGAGTGGCCCGAAGATTTCCCATTGACTGGCAACCAGCGCCGCCGACTTCTGCACGACGCAGACATCGCCGGCCTGAAATGGGAATTGCCCCCACATCCAGTGCAAACGATTTAGGCATGCTGTAGCGGAAACTACAACGCCCTTCGGTTTTCCCGTAGAGCCAGATGTGTATACGATCTGCAGCACTTCATGCGAGCAAGATGGCGAAGGGGCGGCATCTGTTTCCTCATTGCCGCATGCAACTTCCTCCGACGGCAGTAGCACCAGCCCTCTGTCACGAAATGCTTCCCGCTGCAACGGCGTGGCAACGAAGGCATTGGGAGCGACATCTTTGGCAATCTCAAGTATGCGACTTACCGGATAATTTGCCCCGATCACCGAGTAGGTTGCGTGCAGCTTGATCGCAGCCAGAATAACGATCAACGCGTTAATGCCGCGGTCAATGCCAAGCAGCACCCTGTCGCCGGCACCAACACCGGAGGCTGCAAGTCTGTTAGCAAAACGGTTGGCCGCTGCATCCAACTCAGCGTACGAAATGCGGCCGCGCTCCCAGAAATAAGCAGTATCCACTGGTGACATTTTTGCACGCACTTCGAACATTTCGCGTAGCGTACTAGCGCCTGTATAAGCCAGCCGTCCTCCGTTGTACCGCTTAAGAAAAGCCTTTTCAGCTGGGTGCCGCAGATCCAGCTCTGCCAGCGGCGCTGCGGGCGCCGCAATGATCGCCTGAATAATTTGCTGCAGGTTGAGCAGCATTCTGGAAACGAGCTCGTCGGAGAACAGCTCGGTGCAATAGGACATCTGCAGATAGATGCCGTCCCCCTCTTCCTGACAGTAAAGAGTGAGATCGTACTTGGTATAACCGTTTTCCAATTCTCGGGCGACAATTGACACGTCTTGCCGCCCCTCAGAAATCAGCTCTGCCTTCTCCGAATACATGTTGAACATCGCCTGGAATACGGGGGAAAAATTGCTTCCACGTACCACGTCAACTGCTTCCAACATCCGACTGAATGGATATGCCTTGTTGAAGGCAGCACCGATGACAGTTTGCTGCGTCGTGGCCAGATTTTCGATGAATGACTTGTCAGGATTTATCTTCGCCCTTAGCGGCAACATGTTTAGGAAGAACCCCAGCAGGTTTTCCGTACCTGACTGTTCGCGCACTACATTCGGAGTGCCGACGATGATATCGTCCTGTCCACTGTACTCTCTCAACAAAACGTAAAACGTCGTCAGTAACACGCTGAAAAGCGTTGTGCGATTGTCCGCAGCGAGTTCGCGAAGTCTGGACGCCGCGAGAGCCGGAATTTGTATGGCGTGTGACTTACCGGTGTAATGCATCCGCCTCGGACGAGGCTTATCGGAAGGCAGGGTCAGCACCGGCAACTCACCCGACAGCTGTTGTGCCCAGTACGCGCGCTGTCGCGCCCAGCAGTCCGATCGAAACTGCTCAGACTCCCATTTCGCGAAATCCGCGAACGAAATTTCGGCTTCGAGACCGTCCACTGAGCTGACTCCCGCCTTGTAAAATTCACGCAGTTTGCGCACCATCACCGAAAGCGACCACGCGTCCATAATGATTTCATGCGTGGTAAAGATGACAACATGCCGGTCTGATCTCTCTCGTACTAGTAGTGCGCGATACAGTGCACCCGCGGCGAGATCAAAGGACGGATGAAACTCGCTCGCCTTCAGTTCAGCCAACCTGGGGGCACGATGGTCGCCGCAAAGGTCTATAAAGCGCAAACTGCCCTTCGGCGGTGAATCGAAGGTCAAATATGGATTGCCGCTCTTTTCGACGAATCGGATGCGCAGTGTGTCGAAGTACTGCACCACCGCATCCCAAGCCCGACTAAAGCGATCTCGATCAAGCTCTCCGCAGCATTCGAGCGCCGTTTGCAGGGTGTAGTTGGATGCTGTTGGATCAAGCTTCCACAAAAACCATAAGTGTTTTTGAATGTGGCTGGCCGGAGCCTCTCCGCCCTCATCACGGCGACTGCCGACAATGGCGGGGAGCGACTCATGCGCATCCTCTTTCTCGGCCAGGAGCTCGGTCAACTCATCTATTGTGCAATGATACAGGTCAACCACTGAAACTTCGCAGGCGAATTCGCTCCGAATACGGTTGATCGCAAGCATGGCGCGCAGCGAGTCACCGCCCATCAGCAAAAAGTTGTCGTTTCGTCCCAGCCGGTCTAGATGCAGTATCTCGGCTAGCAGCCTGCACAACCGAACCTGAAGACCGTCAGCAGGCTCCAGATATTTCACATCGGACAAAGGACGCAAACTTTCCGGGGAAGGCAATTTTTTGTAATCAAATTTGCCATTGGCGTTTAATGGTAATGTCGCCATCTCGAAAAAAAGATCAGGCAGCATGTAGTCAGGCAACTGACGCGACATGTGTTCGCGCAAAGCGCTCCGTGTAACCTCCTCTCGAAGCTTGACGAAGGCCACGAGGCGCGGCAGTCTTTCCGCTTCCCCCAGACTATTTAGTGTTTCCCTTGCCGTCAGTTTCACCCGATTGTCAGCGGGGTAATGCACCACTACGGCCGCGGCCTCGACTGCTGCATGTAACCCCAGCAAACCTTCTACCTCGTTTAGCTCAATACGATAGCCACGCAGCTTAACCTGACGATCTGCTCTTCCGAGACACTCCAGTAAGCCATCCTCACGCATCCTCACGAGATCGCCAGTCTTGTATAATCGATCATATCCGCGCTTATCGCTGAAAGGGTTAACCACAAAAGCCTCCTCGGTACGCGCGTCGTCGTTAATGTAGCCACGCGCAAGGCCAACGCCGGCTACACAGAGTTCGCCTACGTCACCTGACGCAACAAGCGTCAGCGCCGCTGCATCTGGCCTGACCACATAGATTTGCAGATTGTCTATCGATTTCCCGATTGGCATAAATGCCTGACCTTCCGCCGGAGAGTTAGAAATCAAAGCATGCGTGACACCGTCGGCACATTCAGTCGGTCCATAGTGGTTGAGGATGGGAATAGACGGGTACATGGCCAGCCAGCGTCGGCATACGTCGGGCGGCAATGCCTCCCCGACGGTGGAAATCCTGCGCAGCGCCGGCAGCGCGCGTGCCTCGATCAATTCGACTTCGGCCACAAACGAGCGTAGTTGTGACGGCACAAATTGAATGACCGATACTTGGCATTCGCGCAGCTCAAGCAGCAGCCGCGACGGATCGCATACGACGTCTCTATTAATGATCCGCGTGCACGCCCCCACTTGCAGCGCCGCCATAAATTGCCACAGAGAAATGTCAAAACAGTGCGATGCAGTCTGCGCCACCTGGTCAGTTTTACTGATCGCCAGATCGCGGACCTTAGCATGCAAATGATTGACAAGGCTCCGCTGTTCAACCATTACGCCCTTTGGTTGACCGGTGGTACCCGAAGTAAAAATGACGTAGGCAAGATCACTGCCTTTGCCTCTGGGCCCGACAAAGGCTACGCTCGATGCTTGCGCTTCCTCAATATCAAGAAGCACTAGTTCCGGTTTGGCTGCCTCCAAATACGCCGCCTGTTCGTAGCAGTTATGGTCGGTCACCAGCAGGCAGCATTTACTCTTCTCCAGCATGTAATCCAAACGTTCCGCTGGATACTGGCGATCAAGCGGCATATAGGTACCGCGAATCTTAAAAATGGCAAGCATCGCAGCCAATAAATCAGTTCCTCGCTCCATCAGCACGCCGATGACGGGCGCCTCGCGGCCACAGCGCTCGGTCAGCGCCGTTGCGATGCGATTAGACTGCTCATCAAGCTCCCGATACGTCACCGACTCGCTGCCATGCCTCGCTGCTATATGGTGCGGATAAAGCCGTGCCGCATCACAAAAGTAGTCCACTGCCAATGGTGTTTTCATTTCAATCTCACTCACTCTATTAAATGCTTGAAGTAACCGGCCCTATACTAAAACCAGCTGTCTCGGCGGACGACCGCAAAAGTATCCGTGGAATGATCGTCGAATGGCTCATTGCGTTTGGATTGGATAACTGGTTACGATTAGAATCAGTACCGATAACCGCGAAAGATGCGGCTGGCGCGAGCAACGTTACAACTCGATGGCGCATAGATCGCCTTCCGATCGCACATTGCTATGACGATGCGAGACCGAACCCACCGAGTGCCCGCATCGCGTAACGGCGCTATATCTTGCGCCAGCCCCGCAGTTCTCCCCAATCCTCAGAGAGCGAGTTCCTGGCACGCTTCCGAAACGGTCACGCAGCGCTTACTGTCAAAAAGTAGGGTCGCGCTCGCGATGAAGGCTTTCGGATCATCGGCAACAAGCGACCAACCGTGGGAAAACCGCACAGTGCGTGATCTGTTCATCGTTAAAGTAACCGTCCTCAATCACAATCACGACCTTAGCTCGAGCAAGCGATGTCAGTTCAAGAAGAGGACTATGCAATGAGTCGTAGTAAGGAATTCACTTCATACAGGTTTCGAACTTTGTTGCAATATAAAAACTACAGTAAAGCGCGTGAATAATTGAAACATGTGCGCTTCGACACCCGACGCTCCAGTAGCATAAGTTCAGAAGTATTCAACAGTCATTTAGTGGATTAGAAGGTGCGATGGCTCTGCTCGATTAGGTCGTCCTGACCGTCGCGTCGATGTCGGTGCTCACATGCTGCTCACTTCGCCGCACAGCTTCATTCTGGCAGAGCCCTTGTTAACTTTCTTTGTGAGATATATCGTTCGTCGGACTGCACAGCAACGCAGGAAGAAACTTCCCGGTCAGGGAACGGAATGGAACTGATGATCCAGAGCGCCGTTTCCTTAGTAACGCGTAGCGCGGCACCTTGAGTGGACGCCGCAATAACATAACATGTCGACTGTCATTTTTTGAAGATCTTGTCTGTGGCTCGTGAGGCTTTGGTTTCGTGTTCACGCTTCGTTACCTTCCGCTTTAATTTCCCCGCGACAGCAGATGCAATAGTTGAGCCAACGCCACGACACACCGGATAGATATCTCACAACACATTGCTGATCGGGATGATTGATGGGCATTCACCCTCCAAAACGCTTGCGGGATCTTGCGCCAAGAATCGTTTGTCGGTTTGCCTGTGTTGCATGTCCGACAATGTTTGATGTGCAACACCACGGATTACCGCGAGGAAGGCCGATCAAAGCGACGAACTTACTGACGAGATCATTACAGTAATCAGGGCCAACTCGGTCTCATTGAAGAACTTGCGGTCGACCACCAGCGCCTTGGCCGGCTCGCCTTTCTCATGAGCGCGACCTGCAGCCAGATAGGCCGGCTAGTGCACGTCCCAATCGAATTCGGCACCCGAGATTCAGCAGCGACACGAAGGGCTGCCCAAAGCGATTATCGATCGGGCGTGGGATGCGCAGTTGCGACTGTGCCGGCGATATCGCAAGCTCGTAACCCCACGCAAGAACGCCAACATTGCGGACGTTGCCGTTGCGCGCGAATTAGCCGGTTTCACTGGGACATTGCCCGACTCGCGATGGCGCTTGCATTGCCGCGTAGCGTGCAGTCCATATGAGACTGATGACGGGTCGGTATTGATGATCGATGAACTGATTCATGAAGGGAGTTTCCTGAAGTCGGCGTAGCCCGGTATTCGAGCAATCCGCGCTTCCACTTCGCAACGGGCAGTCCCCGACTTGCGTTTTAAGAACGCGGCAGGCTCATGAGACGGAATGGAACGAACGCCCCCCCACCACGGCCGGTGAGGAAATGCAGGACAGTGGATCCTCGCGGGCCGACGGCATCAAGTGCCCAAGTGGGAGATCATGACGATTTCCCAAGGCTAACCGGAGGATCCACAATGAACTATGGGATAGTCGGTCCTGACATCGCAAAGAACGTCATGCAGTTGCATTGGATGGATCCGGATACCGGGGAGATCATCAACAGCCAATCAAGCGAGCCGCATTTCTGGAGCACTTCGCGAATCGTGCTCCTTGACTAGTCGGCATGAAGCATGCGGCGGCGCCCAGCATTGGGCCGGACGACTGATTGAAATGGGACATCAGGTGAAGCTGATACCGGCGAAATTTGCCAAGGTTTTCAACATTCGCAATAAAAACGATGCTGCAGACGCCCGTGCCATCTGGATGGCGACGCAGATGCTGGGGAAATCTGTGGCAGTCAAGACCGAAGCCCAGCAAGCCGTAATGCTCTGCACCGGATACCGCAACAGAAGATCAAGTTCCGCACCATGCAGATGAACTGCCTGCGTTGTACTGCGCCCAGTTTTTGACGCGGTACTGGCTTTGGAACTCGATTGCTTGCTGGTCGTGTCCTTCCGCATCTTCTCGGCATAAATTGAGAATGTACGCAGGAAACCGAACTGTTAACAGAGCCCCTCCCGGACGCTGTTGCGCGTAAA
Source organism: Paraburkholderia sp. BR10882 (assembly GCF_040948855.1). Classification (NCBI taxonomy): domain Bacteria; kingdom Pseudomonadati; phylum Pseudomonadota; class Betaproteobacteria; order Burkholderiales; family Burkholderiaceae; genus Paraburkholderia; species Paraburkholderia sp. BR10882. The sequence goes on from NZ_JBFPKP010000043.1 coordinate 14,990, forward strand.
CGTCAGCATGCGCAGCTAGATTTATGCAACAACGCCAATAAAAAATAGGAAAAAGCTGGAAACACGTTGCATAAAAAATCGCCCCGAAACCCAAACAAAAAGGGTATCGGGGTGGAATACACATTGGAGAATTACCGGAGAAACCCTGCACAAAACTCCTAACCAACGTTTCGCACAGGCACACAATTAATAGAGCAACAGCAGCTAACTCAGTTAATCGGGCAATTACGATTGCTAATCGGCAAAGAAACGTTTGTCAAACCAAATGCCATCAATTTCGCTGATAGTGGTTCGATGTTCGCCAATTCGGCTACCGCTCTAGCCTAGCAGGCTGCTGAAGTACCTCCCGTTAGAAGCAGGCTTTCTGCGATTACGCGGCTCTCGCTGCGCGTTCCGTCGCATTGTGAAATTTCAACGCAAAGCTCATGCTGGTTCGGCGGGTTGAGGCCAATTGCTGGCCATATTGACGCTTTTTTTCGCCACTATGGGCGTACCTGTGCCAATGAACGCAGGCGCACGAGATTGTAATGTTCAACACGAACATCTGGTCCACCTTCTTCAAGCTGCGCACCACGGTTTTGGCCCACCCGAAGCCCTCCTGTGCGTCGTAACCCTTATCTGCACCTAGCGTGATTTCTGCACTCGCGTCTCCTGCCGCTTGCCGTGCGTCGTTGATTATGACCTTTGGCTGCTTCACGCTCGGCATGCCCGTCAGCGCGCGTCACGCGTGCGTTGACCACCAGGCCATGCCGATTGTCGGTTAGAGTGTGGCCCATGTAACGCAATTCGCTGGCCGTTTTGCCTTTGCGATAGAGCCGCGCACCGGGATGCGGTCCTGGACTCATGCGTCTCGTTGCTACGCTTCTCGCCCTTGGAGTCGCCCGTACCACCACCTTCGCTGTCCTGATCGTCACTGTCCTTGGGCACAAAGCTCTTGTGCCCCGCCCACGCCTGGATCAGCGTTCCGTCCACACTGAAGTGCCCGCCCGAGAGCAGGCACTTCTTCCCGGCGATCGCCACAACTTTGAGCTTGCACTCAAACCTCCCATCTACCGTCAAAGCTACAAAGCATGGTGGATTTTTGCGACGGTAACCGAACATCAATCGGAGGATGTTATGAAACTCACACCATTGGGAGTGACGATCTCACCGGAATCCGGGTCGACCCAGTGCACCTGAAAGATGTTTTTTGGCAATGTCCACAGCGGGCGGCGTTATAGAGCCAATTCGGGGGCGGCCTAATCGAGCCACTGCATGGGCGGCGAAGGAGCCACCCTGCAGGCGGCGTGCAGAAGCCAGCGGCAACGGGCGCAAGCGCAACTCGAACTTTCCAATTCGGTTCACTCCGTTCATTTGAACGGAGCGCCTATGGCCAACAGTGCAGAAGTTGCTGCGTGCACAGCGCGTGACGTTACCTAGGCGCGGCGGCGTCGAGTTGAACTGCGTTGAGGCATGTGAAGTGGATGCGCCCACCGGTGTGCAGTCCGTCGTCTGGCGCCTGCTGAGCAACCGCGAGGTGTCCGATGCACATGTACTCACCGAACTGATCGACTGGTACCGCGCGAGGCGGGAGATCGAGATGTTCTTCAATGTGTTGAAGAACGCATGTCGGGTTGAAACGTTGCAGCTCTCACAGACCTCGGGCGCAAGGGCGACGGTGAACCCGGCGCGAAGACACTGTGGATTGGCATGCAGCGTGATGGACGCGGTGGTCACTATCCAGATCCTGCGCGAAGGGTACAAAACTTCTGTTAACGAGATGCGCTTAACCTGCATTGCGAACTACGCATCCCACGAATCCGCATCGCGCGACCACGCGACACATGCGGCATAACCGCTCAGGGCACGAAGCCAAACTGCGTCGAGTCTCGCAATCAAGTCGCGATTGCATACGCTCTCCTCGCTAACTAGGATGCTTGGTTCGTGCTGCCTGTCGCCAAGTACAGAAAACCATGTCATGCCCCCTCCGATGCCGACGCCAAGTGCCTTCAACACCGCTTCCTTTGCCGTCCATACGTCATAAAACGCGTCGGTTCGCCTGTACATCGGCAAAGCGGTCACTTGTGCCTCGTCGCGCGGCGCAAATACCGCTGATGCGAGCTTCCTCCAATTGATGTCTTTGCGCGCAAATTCGATATCGACACCAACCCTCCGTCGCCGGCCAATTGCGATCAGAGCATACTGCTCCGAATGCGAAACGTTAAAGTCGAGTTGCCCACCGAACCCGCTTTGCATCGACTTATCGAGACGCGGCCGTCCGCCGGTGTCTCGCTCGAAACGCAATTCACTGGCCTCCGAATCTGTTCGTTCCGCGAGCAACTGACGCAGTACGACGCGCGTCACCGCACAACGCAGCGCATCGTCGCGGCGTCGGAAGCGCGCGACCTTCGCACGCTCATCGTCCGAGAGCGGAGCGAATGCGGGACAGTCGAGCATGACGCGAAAATCGAAGCTGATGCAAAATATTTCAATATTTGCTGCGGAGGCACGCGGCGGAGCGAGCTCGTGCACATTGAAAGCCGACGTTGCAGGGACGATCATCAATTCACTCCGTTAGTGACGGTAACAGGCAGTTGCTGTGCGATTATGCCGCGCGAGGAACAGAGGTGCTCAAGTTCCTGAAACAGGTTGCAGATCACGTGCGCTCGTCTGGAGCAAGTCGGCCGATGAAATTCTGTCACGTCTCGAACGGTTTTGCGCACGCGTCTAAACGATACCGAGATGAACGCCATGAACATGACACACCAGCGATTGACGACGCCGTGCTCGCGCTCCTCTATTCGACATTGCACGCCCGGCATTGTCACCCATTGAAAGGCCGTTGGAAAGACAGTACAGCACTACGCACAAGGCGCAGCCTTCCGTTGTTGCGAAACCTTCGCCAACCCCGCGCGAAGCGCCGCGACGCATCCGATATTTCGTTCGCCTAGTGGCGGAATTGATCCGCGAGCACGAAAGCGCCGGATAGCGATCAAAGGAGGTTTGCACGAGAGCCGTCTGCGACGGCACCGACTCCCAGTCCATTGAACCATTGAAGTCCTACCGAAGCTGGACAAGGGCCGTCCGGAAGATGAACCCCTCTTCTGCATGCAAACATGCTATGTATCTGATTTGACTTCACGGTTCGCTCGCAAACGGCCCGCTCACTCATGCGATGAGCCGACTGCAATGGTTGCTGTTCGGCACTTGATCGGTGCTGGATCAATGCCGGGTGTGGCACAGCTGCACAGATGGCGGAGGCATCATTCTCGTCGTTCTTGCCGCCGACCACAAAGGGTTTCACATATTGTGTCGGCAGCAGTCGAACCGTGTGCCCCCCTGCGAGATAAATTCCAGAGCCCAGAAGTGCGAACCGTGACGGTGTTCGATGCCGATCAGGCTCGGTTCAAATTTCGAAAAGAACTTGCGCAGCTGCGGAAGTTTGCGCAGCTGTATCGGAGCAAGATCTGCGAACAGGCAAGGATGGTGACGTGGCCCCGGTGGAGAAGTGGTCCTATGGCGTGTTCACGCTAATGTCGTTTGATCGTACACTCTGGCGATGGAAATCACCGAAGCCCAATATCAACGGATCGAGCATTGTCTGCCACGACAACGTGTGGCAACAGTCAGTCTGACGAACCTCCAAGTGCAATGCGATCTTTATGTCGCCGAGCACGGCTGCAAGTGGCGTGGACTGCCGAAGCGCTTCGGTAGATGGCATACGATTTACACGCGGATGAACCGCTGGTCCAGAAGTGGCGTGCTGCGTCGCGTGTTCACGGAATTGCAGCGTGCACAGATCATTCGCATCAGGATCGACGCGGTTTCGCTGGATAGCACTATGGTAAAGGTTCATCCTGACGGCACCGGTGCGTTAAAAAACGGACCTCAAGCAATCGTAAAGTCCCGAGGCTGAGGGACTACCAAGATTTATATGGTTGCCGCGGATGCTCGAACAGCCATAACGTTCGCGTTGTCTGCCGGCCACGCAGGCGACGCGCCGCAGGGACGCGAATTGCTAAAGAGCCTCGGGCCGGCCAATTGACCGCTGCACCTGTTGATGGATAAAGCGTACGAAGGCGGCGAAAGCAGGCAACTGGCACTCGATTTGGGCTTCATCCCCGTTTGCGTGTGCATCTAAGCGGGCATCACCCATTCGCGTACCCGCTGCAAGACCGCAGGATCAGACCAGTCTAAAGTGGTGGAGTGACTGGTGCGTCGCACTCGCGTGAAGTGGGTCAATGTGCGCGGCCATCGGCTCGACGCTATTGCGCGACAGCGGCAACGCCAAGCCCGAACAGCAACCCTTGAGGCCGGCATGACGATCGGCGTGCCCCTAATGCCTGCCCCAGATAATTCAGATACGTGTCAAATTCATCGATATCTTCTCCCATCGCGAATTCCGGAGTGTGTATTACCAAGTATCTCGTTGACGCAAAGGGATTTTATGACCCAGTAAGATTAGCGAAATGAGACGAGTTTCTGGCCTGCGGGCCGGCTAATCAGAAAGCGAAGGACGGATTTTTGAGATCTGGTGCAAATTTCAATTCGAGCGAGAAACGGCGTATTCGCCGCCACCTCATCGAGTTGACAGGACTGCCTTCCAAATAGCGGGAGCACTGATATCTTTGAGGCGCAGGTTCGTGAGATCGAATTCGGCGGCGGTCCGCGCCGGCCACGGCTCGGATGCGGCAAGATAAATTGCTCGAACTTCTCAACGGTCAATATCGTGCGAATCGCCTGTCGGCAATGGTTAGCAGCCGTTCTCGTATCCCCAAAGCCTTGCCTTTAACCCGTCTACCCTCGCCAACCCCGCGAACCTTTCCCGACGGGGCACGCAGACAAATTCCGCCCCTTCTGAAAAACCCGCAATCAGCTGCAACTTTCGATGTTGCTGTTCTTGTCGCAATTGGATTTCCCCACTGGATTTGGCGAGCCATCGCCATACATGTCGTTCGCGAACTCATTTGCGATGCGAATCAGTGTTATCCAAACAATCGATTTTGTAGCTGAGGTGAGATGCCTCATAGTCGCTTACTACGACTCGCGGCACAGCTGCCGACTATCCGCACCGGAAAGGGAAACTTTCCTGACGTGCCCCGATGCATGAGCTTGCCCCTGAAAAACGTATCCCTTGCTGAGGTTTAAACTGCAGCAAGGAGAAACGAAGATGAGCCAATTGAAGCGTGCGCGGTACACCCTGGAATTCAAGCTGGAGGCGGTGCGGCTGGTGA
>NZ_JBFPKP010000044.1:0-16654 GCF_040948855.1 Paraburkholderia sp. BR10882
CTCCGGAGCCATTCACCATTTATGGCGAGATGTGAACTGTGGCAGGCATTAGCGGTTTGAGCGGCTTTCTTTGCCTACTTTCTTTGCCGCCGCAAAGAAAGTAGGTGCCGCCCCGCACAGGGGCAACCCAGGCAGACCGACGCGAACACAAGAAAACCCACAAAACCCAAAACAAAAAAAAAGCGCCACCCAAAAAGGCGCCCCGAAAACCGAATCCGATATCTGTGGAGGTGACATGCAACCCCCGAAGGAAAACCAGGAACTGAAGTGCGGCCTAAAGCAGCGCCACATGACGATGATCGCGCTAGGCGGCGTGATAGGCGCCGGCCTCTTTGTCGGCAGCGGCGTCGTGATCCAGCAAACCGGCCCAGCCGCCGTGCTCTCCTTCCTCATCACCGGCGGCCTCGTCGTGCTAGTCATGCGCATGCTCGGCGAAATGGCCTGCGCCATGCCCGCAGTCGGTTCGTTCTACGAATATGCACGCCTCGCCTTCGCCACCTGGCGCGGACCGGGCAAGCTGGCCGGCTTCCTCACCGGCTGGATGTACTGGTACTTCTGGGTCATCGTGGTCGCCGTCGAGGCGGTGGCAGGCGCCAAGCTCGTCCAGTTCTGGCTACCCGACGCGCCCGCGTGGCTCATCAGCCTCGTATTGCTCGTGCTCCTGAGCGCAACGAACCTGATCTCGGTGGGCAGCTACGGCGAATTCGAATTCTGGTTCTCCTCGATCAAGGTCGCGGCGATCATCGTTTTCCTCTTTCTCGGCGGCCTCTATGTCCTTGGATTGTGGCCATCGTCGCTGCATACGACTGCCGTATTGCCGACGCTGCTCGGCCATGGCGGCCTCATGCCGAAGGGCATCGGGCCGGTGTTGAGCGGCGCCGTCGCGGCAACGGGCTTTTACTTCGGCGCGGAGATCGTCACGATCGCAGCGGCCGAGGCGTGCGAGCCCGCCAAGGCCGTCGCGAAGGCCACGAACTCGGTCATCACGCGCGTGCTCGTGTTCTACGTGGGTTCCGTGCTGCTAGTGGTCGCGCTCGTGCCGTGGAATTCGCCGGCCATGTCGACGCCCTATGTGAGCGCGCTCCAGGTGATGGGCTTGCCCGCCGCCGCGAACATCATGAACGCGATCGTGCTGACCGCCGTGCTCTCCGCGCTCAACTCGGGGCTCTATGCGGCCTCGCGCATGCTGTTCGCACTGACCCGCCATGGCGACGCCCCGGCGGCGCTCGCGAAAGTCAACCGTCGTGGCGTGCCGGTGCGCGCGATCCTGCTTGGCACCGTCTTCGGCTATGTGTCGGTCGTGATGTCGTACGTGTCGCCGGATACGGTGTTCGCGTTCCTCGTCAACTCGTATGGCACGGTCGCGATCTTCGTCTATCTGCTGATCGCCCTGTCGCAACTGCGCCTGCGCAAGCGCCTCGATCCGGCAGCCGTTGGCGAGCTGCGCGTGAAGATGTGGTGCTTTCCCTACCTCACGTGGGTGGCGATTGCCGGCATGGTGGGCATTCTCGTCGCGATGGCGTTCATCCCCGAGCAGCGCAAGCCGCTCTGGCTCGGCGTGGCGAGCCTCGCCGTGCTGCTCCTCACCTACACATGGCTGCAGCGCCGCGCGCGCATTCGTGAGCGTGCCCGCGACTACGCGCCGTCCTTCGCGACGTGGCCGTCCGCCGCAACTGAATCGGGCGCGGGCCGCTACGGCAAATGAAGCAGCCTGCATGCAGTCATGAACGTGACAAGGAGAACGCGATGACCACGGAACGCGCGATGGAGGGCCCGGACCGCCTGGTGTCGGTGCGCGAACGCTTCGGCTTCGATTCGAATCTCATGGTGCCGGCCTTCGGAGGCGAGCGCGACGCCCACGTGCCGGACGTCGATGAGGCCTATCGCTTCAACCCCGAAGTCACGCTCGCGATACTCGCCGGCTTCACGCGCAACCGGCGCGTGATGGTGCAGGGGCTCCACGGCACGGGCAAGTCCACGCATATCGAACAGGTCGCCGCGCGCCTGAACTGGCCCTGCGTGCGCGTGAATCTCGACGGCCATATCAGCCGGCTCGATCTCGTCGGTAAGGACGCGATCGTGGTGCGCGACGGCCGCCAGGTCACGGAGTTCCAGGAAGGCATCGTGCCGTGGGCGCTGCAGCGTCCGGTCGCGCTCATCTTCGACGAATACGATGCGGGGCGCCCCGACGTGATGTTCGTGATCCAGCGCATTCTCGAGCGCGACGGCAGCTTCACGCTGCTCGACCAGAATCGCGTGATCCGCCCGCACGCCCACTTCCGCCTTTTCGCGACCACCAATACGATCGGCCTCGGCAATCTCAACGGCCTGTATCACGGCACGCAAATGCTGAATCACGCGCAGATGGACCGCTGGAACGTGGTCGCCACGCTCAATTACCTGCCGCGCGAGGAGGAGGCCGGCATCGTGCTCGCCCGCGTGCCGGAGATGACCGACGACGCGGGCCGCCAACTCGTCGATTCGATGATCAGCATGGCGGCAATGACGCGCAAAGGCTTCGCGACCGGCGATCTCTCCACGCTGATGTCGCCGCGCACCGTGATCGACTGGGCCGAGAACTGCCAGATTTTCCGCGATCCCGCGCTGGCGTTCCGGCTCACGTTCCTGAACAAGTGCGACGAGGCGGAGCGGCCGATCGTCGCCGAGTATTACCAGCGCTGCTTTGGCGTCGAGCTGGACCCAGCGTCCACAGCGAAGGGCGGGGAGGGCGGCGAACCGCGGGAGCCGCGCGCGTGAGCACCACGCCCACACCCGAGGCCGTGCGCACCGCGCTGCGGCGCGAGTCGCTATGCGCGGCCGCCGTGCGCGCGCTCACCGGCGACGCCGCGCTCCACTATCGCGGCGGCCGGCTTTGCCGCGAGTCGCGGCCCTTGCCGCTCTATGCGCCGCATCTGCGCAGCAACGTCTACGAGGACGAGTTCGCCTCGCTGCGCGGTGCCGCGGACGCGGCCGCGCAACGGCTTCGCCATTCCGACGCGGCATTGCACCGCCTGCTGGCTCCCGAGGCGCCGACCGAGCGTCTGCTGTTCGATCTGTTCGAGCAAGTGCGCTGCGAGGCGCAATTGCCGCCCGGCATGCCGGGACTCGCGCACAATCTGCGGCACCGCTTCGAAACGTGGTCGCGCGCGTATTGCCGGGCGGGGTTGACCGAAGGCCATCTCGGCATCCTGCTCTATACGGTGGCGCAGATCGTCTGGTCGCGCGTGAGCGGCTGGCCCGTGCTCGACGAGACCGAGGATCTGATCGAAGCGACGCGCGCCGGCATCGTGCCTGCAATCGGCGTGCAGCTTGCGGGGCTGCGTGCGACTCGCGCAGATCAACGCGCCTATGCGGAGCATGCGCGCGAGCTGGCGCGCCGCGTCGCGACGATGCTCGACGATGCGCGCGCGGCAAATGCAGGGGACGACGCCGACGAAGCGCGCGCACCCGACGACGCCTTGACGTCGTTCTCGCTGTGGGTCGACTTCGACGAAACGAGTGTCGAGCTGCCCGCACTCGCGCCGACCGGCGTGAGCCGCGTGCTGGCCGAAGCGGCGAATGGCTATCGCGCATACACGACGCAGTACGACCGCGAGATCCGGCCCGCCACGCGCGTGCGCGAAGCGCTGCTGCGCGAGTATCGCGAGCGGCTCGATGAGCGCATCGCCGCGTGCGGCATCAACGTTGCGCGCCTGGCGCGCGCGCTGCAGACGGCGATTGCGGTGCCGCAGCGCGATGGCTGGCTTTTCGGCGAAGAGGACGGCCGCATCGACGGCAGACGCCTCGCGCAGGTCGTCAGCTCGCCCGCAGAGCGCCGCGTGTTCAGGCGCGAGCGATTCGAGCCGCGCAGCGATTGCGTAGTGGGCTTCCTGATCGATTGCTCGGGGTCGATGAAGGCGCATATCGAGCCCGTCGCGATGATGGTCGATCTGCTCGCCCGTGCATGCGAGCAGGCGGGAATCGCGACCGAAGTGCTCGGCTTCACGACGCTCGCCTGGAACGGCGGCCGTGCGCGTGCGGACTGGCTCGCGGGCGCGCGGCCACCGCATCCGGGGCGCCTGAACGAGACCTGCCACATGGTGTTCAAGTCCGCCGACGAGAGCTGGCGGCGCGCTCGCCCGGCCATCGCCGCGCTGCTCAAGGCGGACCTGTTTCGCGAGGGCGTGGACGGGGAGGCCGTCGAATGGGCATGCGCGCGGCTCGCTGGCCGCGCCGAGGCGCGGCGCATTCTCGTCCCGATCTCGGACGGCAGCCCGATGGACACGGCCACGGCGCAGACGAACGACGCGTTCTATCTCGACAATCACCTGAAGGAGGTGGTCGCGCGCCACGAGGCAATGCGCGACGTCGACGTGATCGGACTCGGTGTCGGGCTGGACCTCAGTCCTTACTACCGGCATTGCGTTGCGCTCGACTCCGCTGAGCCTCTGGACATGAAGCGGCTGGTCGCTCTCGCGCAATGGATCGGTGCGCCGCGTTAGTGCGATGGAGGCACCCTGTGCACAGGTGTCGATTCCTGCGCGGGTCATCCGCAGCTCACATCAATCCAACAGTTCCTTCATCGCACATAGCACGAGCGAAGCGCCAATGATCATCAGCACGCCGAACGCCAGCCTGCGCATCGCGAGGGAAGACAGCGGCGGCGGGTAGTGGCGCGCCGCGAGCGTCATCAGCATCACGACCGGCGCGGCGAGCGCGGCCTCGATGCAGATCGAAGCGGGAAGCTCGCCCTCCCAGGCGCTGAACATCACACGTACAAGCGACGTCACCGTGAAGAGCAGGATCAACGCGCAGCGAATCTCGATCAGCTTGAGCGGCTGGCGATAGAACTGGAAGATGAGCGGCGGCCCGGAAACGCCGAACATGCCGCTCAGCAGGCCGCCGAATATGCCGCTCACGAAAAAACTGCGGTCGCCCGAGCGTTGGGCGAGCGGCACGGGCCGCAGCGCGGCGCTCAAACCGCCATACAGCACGACGGCGCCGAGCAGCAATTGCAGCATGCCGGAGGCCGAGGCGCTTAGGTAGTCGAGCACCATCACGCCCACTACGACCGAAGGCAGCACGCCGAGCGTCGCGGCGCCCACGGCCCGCCAGTCGATATGGTGGAGCTTGCCGGGCAGTGCGGCCGCGCTGTTCGCGAGCGTAACGAGGCTCAGCAGGGTGGCGATGCTTGCGAGCGGCGCGAGGCTGAAGCCGCTCGTGGCGCCCATGACGATCATGCTGAGGCCGAAGCCCGTGATCGTCTGAAAATAACTGGCTGCGCCGATGACGGCGATCAGCACCAGGACCTTCTCATGCGTCATGCTGCGTGGGGTTCCTTCGAGTGAGTGATGTCGCGTTGGCGGGCCGTCTGCGCCTGGACCGCCGTGGTGGCGATCACGTAATAGATATCCTCGGGGCAGCAGCCGCGCGAAAGATCGTTGGCAGGCCGGTTCAGGCCCTGCATCAGCGGGCCGATTGCCTTCGCGCCGCCAAGACGCTCGGCGAGCTTGTAGCCGATATTGCCCGCATCGAGATTCGGGAAGACCAGCACGTTCGCGTGGCCGCCGCACTGCGAGTGCTCGATCTTGCGCTCGGCGATCTCCGCCACGAGCGCCGCGTCGAGCTGCACGTCGCCGTCCACGCAAAGGGCGGGGCGCTGCTCGTGCACGCGCCGCGTCGCCTCGATCACCTTGTCCACGTTCGCATGGTGGGCGCTGCCGCTCGTCGAGAACGACAGCATCGCGACGCGCGGCTCTTCCATCAGCAGGCTGCGCGCGCTGTCGGCGGCGGCCATGGCGATCTCGGCGAGCTGTGCGGCGTCGGGGTCCACCACGAGCGCGCAGTCAGAGAAGATCAGGCCGCCTTTGTAGCGATGAAACGGCTCGCACAGCATCATCAGGAAGAAGCTCGAGACGAGCTTGAACGACGGCTCGACGCCGATCAGCTGGATGGCCGCGCGCACCACGTCGGCGCTCGTGTGAACGGCGCCCGCCACCGAACCGTCCGCGTGGCCGAGACGCACCATCAGGTTGGCGAAGACGAGCGGCTTCGCGGCCTCGTCCCACGCGAGCGCGGGCGTCATGCCCTTGGCACCGCGCAGCGCGACCAGTTCGTCGGCGAAGGCCGCGCGCCATGCGCTTTTTTGCGGGTCGATCAGCATGATCTCGCCGAGATCGACCGACTCGCGCGCCGCGGCCGCACGGATCGCGCCCGGTTCGCCCAGGAGCATGATGCGCGCAATGCCCTCCTGGTGCGCGCGCGCCGCGGCGGCGACCACGCGTGGGTCATCGGCTTCGCACAGCACGATGCGCATGGGCACGAGGCGGGCACTTTCGACGATACGGTTCAGGGCTTTCATGGTGTCATGGGCTCATGGACGCACAAACGGACGGACTCACGCCAGCAGTTGGCGTGTCCAGACGAAAACCGGCCACAAGCGGATGCTCCGCCTGCGGCCGGCGATCGGAGGCAGCCCGCGCGCACCTGCCTGCAACGTACGGCGCGCGCGGGCTGCGGCTGGCCCTTCAGACGAAGTCCTTGTACTTGTCGAGCAGGCGCACGGGCTTAGAAAGCGCGTCGCGGCGGAACGGATCGCCGAGTTCGCGCGTGCACATGATCTCGACGATGGTCGTCTTGCCCTGGTTCATCTGCAGATCGATCGCGCGCTTGAGCGCCGGGCCCACGTCCTCGAGCTTGTCCACCACGATGCCTTCCGCGCCCATCGCCTTCGCAATGCCGGCGAAGCTCGGGCTGTCCAGCTCGCCCGCCACGAAGCGGCGATCGTAGAAGTCCACCTGGTTCTTCTTCTCGGCGCCCCATTGGCGGTTATGGAACACAACGGCCGTCACCGGAATGTTGTGGCGCACGCAGGTGAGCGTTTCCATCAGGCTCATGCCCCAGGCGCCGTCGCCCGCATACGAGATCGCGGGGCGATGGGGTGCGGCCACCTTCGCGCCGATGATGGTCGGGAACGCATAGCCGCAGTTGCCCCAACTCATCGCGGCGAACAGGCTGCGCGGCTTGTTGAAGCGCAGATAGCTGTTCGCGACGGAGTTGATGTTGCCGATGTCGGTCGACACCATGACGTCCTCGGGCATCGCCTTCTCGAGCTCGCGCAGCACCTGGCGCGGATGCAGATACTCGCCGCCTGTCGGCGTGCGCTCGTGCTTCTGCTCTTCGATCATGTCGAGGCTGTAGGCGTCGCGCTCGTGCGTCCACGAGTCGAGTTCCTTTTCCCACGCGGCCTTTTCGGTGGCGATCTGGTCGGCGCGCTCGGCGCGGTTGGCGTCGCTCGCGAGGGTGCGGTTCGCGAGGCGCTCGGTCAGCGCCTGAGCCGAAGCCTTCGCGTCGCCGCAAATGCCCACCGAAATCTTCTTCACGAGACCGAGCATCTTGTGATCGGCGTCGATCTGGATGATCTTCGCGTCTTTTGGCCAGTAGTCCATACCATGTTGCGGCAGCGTGCCGAACGGTCCGAGGCGCGAGCCCAGCGCAATCACGACGTCCGCGCGCGAGATCAGCTTCATCGCGGCCTTCGATCCCTGGTAGCCGAGCGGGCCGCACCAGAGCGGATGATTCGCCGGGAACGAGTCGTTGTGCAAGTAGCTGTTCACGACGGGCGCACCGAGCCGTTCGGCGAGCGCCTTGCACTCCTCGATTGCATCGCCCATCACGACGCCGCCGCCCGAGATGATGACGGGGAACTTCGCGGCCGCGATCAGATCCGCCGCTTCGTTGAGACTTTCGTCGCCGCCGGGGCCGCGGTCGAGCCGGCGCGGCTGCGGAATCTCGGCCTTGATCTTGCCGTAGAAGTAGTCGCGCGGAATGTTCAGCTGGGTCGGGCCCATTTCGGACATGGCGCGGTCGAAGCAGCGCGCGGTGTACTCGGCCATGCGCGCGGGGTTCGTCACGTGGCCCTGGTACTTCGTGAACTCCTGGAACATCGGCAACTGATTCGCTTCCTGGAAGCCGCCGAGGCCGATGCCCATCGTGCCTGCCTCCGGCGTGACGATCACGACCGGGCTGTGGGCCCAGTAAGCCGCCGCGATGGCCGTTACGCAGTTGCTGATGCCGGGACCGTTCTGGCCGATCACGACGCCGTGGCGGCCTGACACGCGCGAGTAGCCGTCGGCCATGTGCGCCGCGCCCTGCTCGTGAACCACAGGAATGAGGCGAATGCCGGCGGGCGCGAAGATGTCCATCGCATCCATGAACGCGGAGCCCATGATGCCGAACATGTCGGTCACGCCGTTGGCCGCGAGGGTTTCGACAAAGGCTTCGGACGGGGTCATGTCCTGCGGGCCGCTGGCCGTCTGGGTCGGGGTCTTTTCGCTCATCAACTGTCTCCGGGTTATCGTTTGACGGAATGCCGTGGTTTGAATGCTATTCGGCGCCCGATGAGGGTCAAGGGATTCCGTCTTTGAGGGGTGAATCTGAAATGGAATGGAACGATTCGTTTCAAAACACTGGCGACCGCTGCGCCGCTGTACGCGGGTCAGGCGGACTGCTTCGGCCGTTCCTTGCGGAACGCGCGCTTCACGGCGATCAGGCCGTCGCGGAACTCGAAGAGATCGCAGCCTTCGGCCTCGATCCGCCAGCCTTCGGCATGCGTGCCACTGAACAGCCATTCGGATACGCCGCGTTGGCCCGCGACGTAGTGGCGGCCCTTGCCCCAATGGGCGTCGGGGAACGTGCGGAAGACCGCTTCGAAAGCAGCGCGCACCGCCTCACGCCCGACGAAGCGGGTGCCATACACTTCGGGACCGCCGGCCGCATCGAACACGCAGTCTTCGGTCATGAACCGCATCAGCGCGTCGGCGTCATGACGGTTGAAGGCATCGGAAAAGGCGGCGAGCGTGTCGGCCGTGACGGCGGGTTGGGCGCTGAGCGTGTCTGCCATACGTGTCTCCAGTGGAAAAGCTGGTGCCGTCCGGTGCGCGAGGACTCGCGCGCGGCACGGTATAGCGACACGTTAGGGTTTGCGAGGCGAGGGCGGTAGCACCAGTGCGGAGCTTTCGCCTGGGCCAGCGCCCGGAGACTTCCTGAGAGTCTCAGGCGGGCCGCTGCTTGCGCACAACCTCGGCGAGCGCGCGCACGCCGGGTTCGATTTTCTCGAGCTTGATGGCGGAGAAGCCCATGCGGAACCATGGGCTGTGTTCGGCCTCGTCGGCGAAGAACACGCCGCCGGGCTCGATCAGGATGCCGGCCTCGCGCGCATCGTCGGCAAGGCGTGCGGAGTCCAGCCACGCCGGCCCCTGGACCCAGCACGAGGCACCACCGCCGATCGGCACGTATCGCACCTCGGGCAGATGGGTGTCGAGCGCCGTCATCAACGCGCGGGCGCGCTCCTTGTAGGCATGCGCGAGCCGGCGCAGGAGCGCGTCGTGGTGTCCGAGCGCGAGGAACGTCGCGAACGCGCGCTGGATATAGGCCACCGGGTGGCGGACCATGAGGCGGCGCAGCGCGCGCAACTCGCGCACGAGTTCCTGCGGGCCGACCACGTAACCGAGACGCAGGCCCGGGGCGAACGTCTTCGAAAGGCTACCCACATAGATCACACGATCGGCCGTGTCGAGGCTCTTCAAGGCGGGATGCGGCGTGCCGGAAAACGTGTTCTCGCTCTCGTAGTCGTCTTCGATGATCACGAAGTCGTGCTGCTGGGCGAGTTCGAGCAGCGCCTGACGGCGCGCGATGGGCATGGTGGCCGTGGTGGGGCACTGATGGCTCGGCGTGACGAACACGTAATCGCAACGGGCGAGCGAGTCGCGCAGGCGCACCGGGTCGATCCCTTCGCCGTCGATCGGCAATTCGAGCAGCTGCGCGTTGCGATTCACGAAAATATTGCGTGCATCGGGATATCCCGGATTCTCGAAGCCGACCGTCGTGTTCTTGCCGCAGAGCAGGTCGGCGACGAGATAGAGCGCCTGCTGGCAGCCGTTCGTGATGATGATCTCCTCTGGCATGGCGAACACGCCGCGCCGCGGCAGCACACGCGTGCGGATCTGCTGGATCAGCGACTCGTCATCGCGTTCGATCAGGTCGGGCGCCCAGTTGCGGATCTCCATGATCGAGAGCGCTTTCAGGCAGCACTCGCGCCAATCGTTGGTCGGAAAGAGCGATTGATCGAACTGCCCGTAGATGAAGGGATATGCGTAGTTCTGCCAATTGGCGGGTTTGACGATGTTGCGCTGGGCTGAGGGCGGGCGCACGATGCGCGAATTCCATGAGGGTGGGGCACGCAAGCCGGCGTCATGGGGCTCGACGACGTCGGGCTGCTGCACTCGTTGTTGCACGCGCTTTTGCACCGTTACGCCGTGCAGCCCCTCCAGCATCTCGGGGTTGACGAAGTGGCCGCTGCGCTCGCGCGACACGAGATAGCCTTCCTCCACGAGCATCTGGTAGGCGAGCACCACAGTGTTGCGCGCCACGCCGAGCTGCTCGGCCAGCTCGCGGCTCGAAGGCAAGGCGGAGTCCGGCGGCAGTTGCCCGTCGAGGATGGAGGCCACCAGCATCTCGCGGATCTGGTGCTGCAGACCTGTCTTCGACTCCGATGACCGTCGGAATTGCTGTGCCCACAGGGCGGACGGGATACGGGTCGGCATGCTGGCTCCTGTGATTGATGGCGGCGGCGAGACAACGTTTGAGCAACCGTATTGCAGCAAAATCGGCCAGTCAATCGACACACGATATTCAACACTGGCCGTCCAAGTCGATTAGGTAAATTTCGGAGCGACGGTTTGCGACAAGACGGTCAGCGCTGCGCTTTCGGAAAGAAACTCGAGATAGACGCGCACGCCAGGCCCTTGCTGCGGCGCAGCGCGACCGGCTGGCGGGCGTTGGGGCGGCGCGCACGCGGAGTAAAAATAATCGGAAGAAATCGGCTGGACGGTGCTTGCGGCGCTTCGGGAAAGCGGCAGACAGCGGTCATCCGCCACTGGCCCCATCGGAACTTCCTGCCTGGTACTACCCGCCGTTTTATTGATTGAGAATGCTTGACTAAACGGGCGAGTTCGCGAGTGCGAAATGAAAGAAGCCGAAATTCGCCCTGGTAGCCGCTGACTATACTTGAATTGAGACGGAACCCGAAGCGGACGTGGAACTTCGCGCTGGCGTGCGCATAGTTTTTCAACTTGAGGAGACGGCGGTGAGAGCCCTACCCAGACTAAAGACGATGAAGCATCAAGCGGATTCGTCGATCGAGCCGGTCATCAAGATCCGCCGCGGCCGCGGGAAAATGAATGCCTGGTGGCTAACCACTGCAGTGCTCGTGATGTGCGTCGTGCTCTGGCAGGCCGTATCGATGACGCGCATCTTCCCGCCGTTCGCGCTACCCTCGCCGGTGGCGGTATGGCAGGCCTTCGTCGAAATCGTCCACAACGGGTACGGCGGCCAGTCGCTCGTCAGCGACATCCTGATTAGTTGCTTTCGCATCGTTATTGGTTTTGTGGGCGCGATTGCGATCGGCGTACCGATCGGGCTGCTGATGTCACGCAACAAGATCGTGTTCGACATCATCGATCCGCTGCTGCAGTTCGTGCGGCCGGTTCCACCGCTTGCCTATATTCCGCTGCTGGTGGTGTGGTTCGGCATCGGCGAGTTGCCCAAAGCCATTCTGATTCTGGTCGGCACCATTCCTGTAATCATCATCGGCACGATGTCGGGCGTGAAAAGCACGCCGCCGCTGCGCATCGAGGTTGCCCGCACGCTCGGCGCGACCAACGCGCAAATCTTCCGCAAGGTCGTGCTGCCCTCGGCCATGCCGGAGATCTTCACCGCGATGCGCGTGGGTATCGGCGTGGCGTGGACCTGTCTGGTCGCCGCGGAACTGATCGCGGCGAGCAGCGGCCTTGGCTGGCTCGTCCAGTTCGCCGGACAGGCCTTGCAGGTTGCCATCGTGATCGTCGGCATCGTGATCATCGGGTTGATCGGATATGCAATGGAGCTGGCGATTCGCAAGATCGAAAATATCGTCGTACCGTGGCGCGGACATAACTGATCGGGTGAGAGGAGGAGACGACACATGAAAAAGAGGCAATGGGTCTATGGCATGAGCGCGGCTGTGCTGGCGAGCAGTTGTCTGGTTCCTGGCGCGGTGCATTCGCAGAGCAAGCCCGAGGTGATCATCGGCTACGAGGACAACGGCGCCGATCCGTACATGGTATCGATGGCCGAGCATCTGTTCGAAAAGCAGATGAACGCCGATGTCCAGTACAAGCTCTTCAGTTCGGGGCCGGCGGCGATGAGTGCATTGGCATCGAACAGTCTCACGTTCATGTGCGGACTGGGCGTGCCGCCGCTCGTCACGGCGATCGCACAGGGCTTGCCGATGACCATCGTATACAACCAGGAGCGCTATACGAATGCGGCCGGCATCGTGGTCAAGCCGGACAGCGGCATCCATGACGTCGCGGGACTGCAAGGCAAGAAGATCGCGATCGTCGCCGGCTCGCAGGCCTCGTTCGAGCTGGCGACCTTCCTGGCTGCTGCGCATGTGCCGTATGCGTCCGTCACGCAAATCAACATGGCGCCGCCGCAGATGCGCACCTCATGGGTGACCGGTGCGATCGATGCGGCGATCGTCTGGGATCCGGTATTCAGCGCGCTGCGTACGTCTGGCGGCAAGGCGATCAAGACGGACGGAGACTTGCCGCGTGAAGCCTCGAGCTACAACGTCTGTATCGCCGACTCTGACTGGGCGAAGGCGCATCCGGACCTGGTCCGCGGTTTCGTGGCGGCGCTCGACCAGGGCTATCAGGTGACGATGAAGGATCGCGACAAGGCGCTCGCCGAGATGGCGAAAGCAACGGGCGTGACGGTGCCGGTGGCGACGAGCGAACTCGCCGGTTATGAGCTGTTTTCCGGCGCCGATCAGACCACGCCGAAAGTCATGGGCCTCGACGCGGGCGTCAAAACCTCCGCCACGTACCTGACTCTGGTGAATACGGCCAAGGTGCTGAACTCGATTGGCCGCATTCCGAGCGTGCCGGCGAGTTTCGACAACAACGTCGCGCCGCAGTACTCGAAACATCTGGCGCATTGATCCATTGACTGTCTGACTGTCGAGCAGGAGACGAACTTGAACATCGTCATCGATTCTCTGTACAAGACGTTCGGCGCCACATCGGCACTCGAAAACATCAATCTGCAGTTCCGGGGCGGCGAATTCATCACCGTGCTCGGCGCCTCGGGCTGTGGAAAGACGACCTTGCTGCACCTGCTCGCCGGTCTGACTTCGCCCACGAAGGGCAACATCTATATCGATGGCGAGATCAAGGACCAGCCCGGGGCCGACCGAGTCGTCGTATTCCAGCAGGCCGGCTTGTTTCCGTGGCTCAGCGTGGCAGAAAACATCGAGTTCGGGCCGTCGCTGCATGGGGTGCCCAAGGCGCAACGGCACAAGGAGTCGGCGGACATTCTGCGCATCATCGGTCTGGAGTCTTTCGCACGACACAAGCCCTATGAGCTATCGGGCGGCATGCAACAGCGCGTGGCAATCGCGCGGGCACTCGTGATGAAGCCGAAGGTGCTGCTGATGGACGAGCCCTTCGGCGCACTGGACGCGCAGACGCGCAGTTCCATGCAGACGTTCTTGACCGCGCTGTGGGAGCAACTCCACTGCACGGTGGTCTTCATCACCCATGACATCGACGAAGCGATCTTTCTCGGTACGCGTCTCGTTGTGCTTTCGGCGCGGCCGGGGCGGGTGGCACTCGACGTGCCCATCGAACTGGACAGACCGCGTACGCCAGAGGTCGCATTCGAACCGCACTTCCTGGATCTGAAGAAGCGCGCGATGGGCATTCTCGCGCACTGATCGCGCGCTCAGCGGCGAGCGGCCGTCGACGCCATCGCGGAAGGCGCAGCGGCGACGCGCGTCTGCGTGTCGATGCGGCGGAAGACCAGGGCGGAGATCAGCGTGATCGCGCCCACGCCGGCGAAGCTCATGCGAAAGCCGGGCGCAACCGATCCCCACTGTGCCTCGCCAAGGCTCACGAGCGCGCCGCCGATGGTGACGCCGAGTCCCATCGCGAGCATTTGCACCATCGAAAAAAGGCTGTTGCCGCTGCCGGCGTCTTCGTGCGAAAGGTCCTTGAGCGTGACGCTGTTCATCGCCGCGAACTGCATCGAGTTGGCCGCGCCGAAGATGGCCAGCACGACCATCTCCACCGCAACGGGCGTGCCGCGCGAGATCAGTGCGAACGCAACGATCGATGCGCCAACGATCAGCGTGTTGACCAGCAGGAACGTCTCGTAGCCGTAACGGCGGATCAGCGGCGCAATCCAGCGTTTGGCGACCGTCCCCGCGAGCGCGGCGGGCAGCATCATGAGGCCCGAGCGCAGCGGCGAGTAGCCGAGCTCGAGCTGCATGAGCAGCGGCACGAGAAACGGCACGGCACTCGAGCCGACGCGGCAGACGAGATTGCCGATCAGGCCGACGCTGAAATTCGGCTCGCCGAACAAGCGCAGCTTGAAGAGCGGTTCGCGGTGGCCGCGTGCATAGGCCACGTAAGCGAAGGCCGCCGCGATGCCGACTGCGAAGAGGCCGGCAGACCACGCGGCGCGATGCGTCTGGACCGGCGTGTCGAAGGCCAGCGAGAACGCAATCATGCACAGCGACACGAGTGCGCAGCCGGCGAGATCGAATGGAGGCGCCGCCGTGCTCGACGCGTTCGGCAGATAGCGGTGCACGGCGAACACGCCGGCGAGGCCGATCGGCACGTTGATCAGGAAGATCCAGTGCCACGAGATCGCCTGCACGAACCAGCCGCCGAGCGTCGGGCCGACGATCGGCCCCACCTGGCCCGCCACCGAAATGAGCGCGAGCGCCGAGACATACTGCTCGCCGCTCACCGCACGCAGCACCGCGAGCCGGCCGATCGGCATCAGCATCGATCCACCGATGCCCTGCAGCACGCGCGCGACCACGAGTTGCGCGAGGGTGTGCGCACTCGCGCAGCATAGCGAGCCGAGCACGAAGATCAGAATCGCGACGAAGTAGACGCGGCGTGTGCCGAAGCGGTCGGCAAGCCAGCCCGAAGCGGGCGTGAGCATGGCCATGGTCAACGTGTACGCGACGATGACCGGCTGCATCACGAGCGGTCTTACGCCAAGACTGCGCGCAATCGAGGGGAGCGCGGTGTTGACGATCGTCGTGTCGAGCGTCTGCATGAAAAAGCCCGCGGCGACGATCCATAGCAGCGCCGTGTGGCTCGAATTTTTGTTCATCTGGAACTTCTCGGCGCGCCGCGTGAGGGGCGGGAACGGCTTTGCGGCGCAATTGTCATCAATGGCGTCATGATATTGTTACCGTCGCTCATCGGGAACCCCAGTAGAGACTTTGACTGTCATCGGCATTGCCGATAACCATCCGCCATGCTCAATCCCATCTGGCTCAGGACCTTCGAAGCGGTCGCGCGCTGCCACAGTTTCACAGAAGCGGCGCGCCAGCTCGGCCTCACGCAGTCGAGCGTGAGCGACCACGTACGCCAGCTCGAAGAGTCGATTGGCCGCCGCCTGTTTATCCGCGACACACATTCGCTTGCCATCACGTCCGATGGCGAGGCGATGCTGGCGCATGCCGGCAGCATCCTGCAGGCGATCAACCGCGCCGAATCGCAGTTCCGCGCGCCGCGCCTGCGCGGGCGGGTGCGGCTCGGCTGCTCCGACGACGTTGCGCTCGGCCCGCTGCCCGCCGTGCTGACGGCGTTTCGCAACGCGCATCCCGACGTGGAGCTGGAAATCACCATCGGCATGACGGGCCGGCTTTACGAACTGCTCGATTCCGGCGCCATCGACCTGATGGTCGGCAAGCGGCGGCTGGGCGACAAACGCGGCACGGTGCTCTTCACCGGACGGCTCGAATGGCTCGCGCGCGCCGGCACGACGATGGAACTCGCGCAGCCGCTGCCGCTCATCCTCGTCGCCGAGCCGAGCGTGACGCGGGCCGTGGTGCTCGACGCGCTTGCGCAGACTGATTTCCGCTGGCAACTGGTATGCACGAGCAGCAGCCATTCGGGCTGCGTGGCGGCGGCGCGCGCCGGCCTCGGCGTCACTGTGCGGCCCCAATACCTCGCCGCGCGCGGACTGGCGCCGCCCGTGAACGTCGCGAGCCTGCCGGCGCTGCCCAACGTCGAATTCATCGTGCTCGCGGCAAAGCGGCTTTCCCGCCCGGCGCAAACGCTGCTGCAGCTCATGCACGACAGCGACTTGCGGGGCTCGTGGATTGGGGAGTGAGCGCGAGGCGGGAGGGGTGGGAATGCGGGGTGGTGCGCGGATCAGGTGCCGCCAGATTCGAACGCGCTTTCCGCACGCAGCACTTCGACGAACGCTTGCTGGACGGCGGTGCCGAGCCAGTCGGTGCGCCGCTGAGTTTCGGCATCATGCGCGCGCTGCTTGTTTATCGGCGCAAGAGCCGGGGGTTGCGAGTTTGATGGGGCGTGGCTGCGTCTGGGTGGAGGCGTGCCACAGCGCATTTTATGTTTTATTTAACATAATATAATTTATCGCAGTTTTATATTGTACGGGCTAAGTTGTAGTGTCCGCTTTGGGGGTGCGGCGGAATTCTTGGACTATTAGGAGCTGGTCCATGTATTCATACGAAGAACGCATCCGAGCGGTCAAACTCTACTTGAAGCTTGGAAAGCGCCTCACCGCGACGGTTCGTCAGTTAGGC
>NZ_JBFPKP010000045.1:0-14168 GCF_040948855.1 Paraburkholderia sp. BR10882
GCTTTCCGAGCGTCGATCTCACGGGCGACGAACTGTCGAAGCAGCACATCCGCTACATGGTGGGCGGACGCTCGCCGCTCGCGCACGACGAACGCCTGTTCCGCTTCGAGTTTCCGGAGCGCCCGGGCGCGCTCATGCGCTTTCTTTCGTCGATGGCGCCGAACTGGAACATCAGCCTGTTCCACTACCGCAACCAGGGCGCCGACTACAGCTCGATTCTGGTGGGCATCCAGGTGCCTGCCGCCGAAGACGCCGAGTTCCGCCGTTTCCTCGCCACGCTCGGTTATCCGCACTGGGAAGAGACGCAAAACCCGGCGTATCGGTTGTTCCTGCAATGAAAATAGTCAGTCGTCCCACCAATCGGGACGTCTGCATCCGAAGCGCATAAAGCGTTGAAAGAGTGCAGGAAAACACCAGGCCCCGCGGCAGTGCGCGTCAGTATACTGAGCCACTGCTGCCGGGCGTGGTCGCCTCGGGAAGATTGGGCGCCGTGCGTCGGACTCACCTGGAGGAAGACAAACATGTTGCGCATCGCTCTTGGCTGTCTGATGACTCTTTCCACGATCGTCGCCGGCGCGCTGCCCGGCGTGGCGCACGCGGATGCGGCGCATCCCGTCGTCGCGCTGCTGCCCGGCGTCACCGATCCCTTCTACTTCACGATGCATCGCGGCGCCGAACGCGCGGCGAAGGAAGAAAACATCCAGTTGCTGTTCCAGGTTCCGAAGGCCTGGAACACCACGGAGCAGGTGCCAATCCTCAAGGCGTTCATCGCCAAGCATCCCGACGTGCTGCTCGTCTCGCCCGTCGACAAGCAACAGCTCATCGGCCCGCTCAAGGAAGCCGCCGACGCCGGCATCAAGGTCATCACCGTCGACACCTATATCGGCGACGGCCATTATCAAAGCGGCAAGGGCGACGCCGACTTCCCGCTCTCCTATGTGGCTTCCGACAACCTGGAAGGCGGCCACGTGGCGGCGCGCTCGCTCGCCAAAGCGATCGGCGACAAGGGCACCGTCTATTGCGAGAACAACAAGCCGGGCATTTCCAGCACCGACGCGCGCGCGCAAGGTTTCATGGAAGAGATGAAGAAGCACCCCAACATCAAGGTGCTCGAGACGCAGTACAACGAGGACGACGCCAATCGCGCCGCCTCGCACGTGGCGGCGGTACTCGCGCGCAATCCCGACCTTGCGGGCGTATTCGGCGCCAACACGTTTTCGGGTGCAGGCGCGGCGCAAGGCGTGAAGAACGCGGGCAAGCAGGGCGTGGTGAAGGTCGTCGTGTTCGACGCGGTGCCGGGCATCGACGAGCAGATCAGAAGCGGCCTCGTCGATATCGCCATCGCGCAGCTTCCCGACGAGATGGGCTATGACGCCGTGAAGTTCGCCGCCGACACCATCCACGGCAAGAAGATTCCCACCTACAAGGGCACGGGCTTCGTGGTGCTGGACAGGTCGAATATCGACAAGCCGGAGATGAAGCAGTACATCTACTCGAACTAAGCCGCGCGAACAGAGCCACATGAACGACAAACGACTCGACAGGCTCGCGCTCGTCAGCAAGGTCTGGCCGTGGCTCTTTCTCGGCACGCTGCTCGTCTTCTTCGAGGCGTGGGCGCGCATCTCGGCGCATCGGTCGTTCGTATTCAACGCGTACAACCTGCAGTCGATCGGGCTTGCCGCGAGCGCGCCGTTGTTGCTGGCCATCGGTCAGACCTTCGTGATCATCACCGCGGGCATCGATCTTTCGGTGGGCTTCGTGATGGGGCTCGCGGCGGTGTGCGTCGCACAGTTCACGATTCCCGGCGGCGCATCGCCGTGGATCCTGCTGATGTCGATACCACTCACGGTGCTCGTATGCCTGATTCCGGGCTTCGTGAACGGCGTGTTGATCGCGCGCCTGGGCGTGCCCGCATTCATCGGCACGCTCGGCATGTATGGGGTCGCGCGCGGCGTGGGCTTTCTCGCTGCGGGCAGCGGCATGACCGTCTCCGTGAACAATCCTGGACTCGCGTGGCTCGGCAGCGGCTGGACGCCCGTGATCCTCACGGCCGTGCTGCTCGTCATCATGCACTTCGTGCTCTCGCAAACGCGCTTCGGTCAGTACACCTACGCGGTAGGCGGCAATCCGCAGTCGGCGGTGCGCGCGGGCATCAACGTACGCCGTCATCTGTTCGCGATCTATCTGATTGCGGCCGCCTTCGCGGCGGTGGGCGGCATCGTCTACACAGCGCGCTTCGCTGCGGGCGCGGCCAATGCGGGTGAGCCCATGCTGCTCGATTCGATCGCGGCGGTCGTGATCGGCGGCGCGAGTCTCTTTGGCGGGACCGGCAACGTCATCGGCACGCTGATCGGCGCGCTCATCATCGCCGTGATCGAATTCGGGCTCGTGTTCATCGACGTCAACGCGTTCTGGCAATTCATCGTGGTCGGCATCGTCATCATTCTTTCGGTGCTGATCGACCAGTACAAGGACCGGCTCGGAGGCGCGCAATGAGCGATGAGAGCGCCACGCCGATTCTGGAGGCGCGTGATGTCTCGATCCGCTTTGGTGGCGTGGAGGCGCTCAAGCGCGTGTCGTTGCGGCTGATGCCCGGCGAAGTGCTTGCGCTCGCGGGCGACAACGGCGCGGGCAAGTCCACCCTCATCAAGATTCTCTCTGGCGTGTATCGCGCCGATGCGGGCGATCTGCATTTCGAAGGGAGGCCGCTCCAGCTGCGCGATCCGCAGGATGCCCGCTCGCAGGGCATCGAAACCATCTATCAGGATCTCGCGCTCGCCGACAATCTCGACGTGGGCAGCAACATCTTCCTCGGCCGCGAACCGGTGCGACGGCTACTCGGCTTCCAGGTCATCGACCGGCCGCACATGGCGCGGGTGGCGCGCGAAGTGCTCGAGCGGCTCGATATCGTGATTCCGCCGCGCAAGCTCACGGGCCCCGTGAAAATGCTCTCGGGCGGCCAGCGCCAGGCCATTGCGATAGGCCGCGCGATTTACTGGAACGCGCGCGTGCTCATTATGGACGAGCCGACCGCGGCGCTCGGCGTGCCCGAGCAACGCAAGGTGATGGAGTTGATCCGCGGACTCAAGGCGCAGGGCGTGGCCGTGATTCTCATCTCGCACAACCTGCACGATATTTTCGCGGTGGCGGAGCGCATCGTCGTGCTGCGGCGCGGCGAAGTGGCGGGCGAGCGGCGCGTCTCGGAAACCGACGGCGACGAAATCGTGCGGCTGATGGTCGGCGACACGTATTCGAACGGCGCGCACTGAAACCTGGCGTGGTGCGTTCGCCTGCGCGGTGCGGGCATTCGATGGACAATGTCGGCTCGAACCCTCACCGCATTCCTGCTTCCACCATGAACTACCTCGATCCCGCCGAAATCACGAGCTGGCACGCCCACGTCTATTTCGACGCTGCGACGCGCGACGCCGCATGGACCTTGCGCGAGGCGATCGATGCCCGCTTCGGCGAGATCGTGCAGATCGGCCGCTTTCACGAGCGCCCGGTCGGGCCGCATCCGATGTGGTCGTATCAGCTCGCCATTACGCGAGAGCATTTCACGACGGTCGTCGAATGGCTCACGCTCAATCACGGCGCACTCGACGTGTTCGTGCATCCGAACACCACCGATGCCCTGCGCGATCATCGCGACGCCGCCGTGTGGATCGGCCATTCGCACGGGCTCAATCTCGGCGCGCTCGGCGGCTGATCGCTCTGCGGATTGCGCCGGCCCGTGGCCTGCGGCACGGCGCAATCATCGATACGCCCGCGGGCCTCAGTGCCCGAACGACTCCGTCTTTGCCGCCGACGATCCGCTCGTCTGCGGCCGAGCGGCCTGCTTGATGAGCAGTGCGGCGCCGGCAATCAGACCGGCGACGGCAACCGTCGCGAAGATGCCCGCAAACGTGAAGTGCCGGCGCGCGAGTTCGGCCACGAGGAACGAGCCCGCAATGCCGCCGAAGCGCCCGATGCCGAGCATCCAGGCCACGCCGGTGCCGCGCCCCTGGGTGGGATAGAACGCGGCGGCGAGCGCGGGCATCGACGATTGCGCCGTGTTCATCAGCACGCCGGCCACGAACACCACGAGCACGAGCAGGGCCACGTTGCCCGCTGCCTGGCCGATGAGCCACACCGAAAGCGCGGTGAGCACGTAGCACGCGGCGATGATGCGGTTCGCGTTGAAGCGGTCCATCAGCATGCCGCTCAGCACCGCGCCCACGCCGCCGAGCGGGAAGAGTGCCGAAATCAGCGTGGCGCTCGAGGCCGTGAGGCCGGAGTCTTTGAGCAGGAGCGGCATCCAGTTGATCGACGCGTAGAAGATCACGAGCCCCATGAAATACGCGACCCACAGCATCACCGAGCCGACGAGGTACATCGGCGAAAGCACCACGCCGAGGCCCTTGCTTTGCGTCTGCGGCGCGTGCTCCGTCATCGTGAACACCTGCGCCTTGGCGGCATCGGGCGAGATGCGGGCGAGCGCGGCGCGAATACGCTCGACGGGCCGCTGGTTCGCCACCATGTAGCGCACCGATTCCGGCATGCGCAGGAAGAGCGGCACGGCGAGCACGAGCGGCGTCACGCCGCCAAGCATGAGCACGCTGCGCCAGCCGAAATGCGGAATCATCCACGCCGCGAGAAAGCCGCCGCAGGCCGCGCCGAGCGGAAAGCCGCAGAACATCAGATTGATTACGGTGGCGCGGTTCCGGTCGGGGCAGAACTCGCCCATCATCGTGACCGCGTTCGGCATGGCGGCGCCGAGACCCACGCCCGTAATGAAGCGCAGCCACGTGAGTTCGCCGATGCTGGTGGAGAACGCCGAAGCGAGGCAGGTCACGCCGAACAGCAACACCGAGCCGACCAGCATGGCGCGGCGCCCGAGGCGATCGGAAAGTGGTCCGGACACGAGTGCGCCGCAAGCAAGGCCGAAGAGCGCCGCACTCAGCACGGGCGCGAGCGCGGGTTTGGGGATGCCCCATTCGCCGAGCAGCGAAGGCGCGATGAAGCCGATCGCGGCAGTGTCGAAACCGTCGAGCAGGACGATGACGAAGCACATCGCGAAGATGAACCACTGGAACGGCGAGAACGGATGTTCGTTGATGAAGGTCTGGACGTCGACGGCACGCGGCTGGTCCATGGTTTTGTCTCCTGTCGACCGAGGTTGTCGTTGTATCGGCCCGCCGTGGCGAGCCGCTTTTTCTGGTTTGCCTTACAACCCGGAATAGTAACCGCAGCGCGGCGTTTGCTGGAGATCATTATGGGGCGTGGCAGGCGGCCGTCTGCTAGCCTGAAAGCAGCACGGCGAGCACTCGCGTGCCGCAAGCGTGTCGCGTTGCGCGACAAGGAGTGCCAGATGAAGCTTTTCTTCGCCCACGCGGCCATGCTGTGCCTCATGGCAAGCGCGATGCTGGCAGGCGCGCCCAGCCAGGTTTTTGGCCAGCTCGCGCCGAACGACGACCTGCGTACGCCGCAAAACAGCCTCGCGCTCATGCCGGGCGCCCAGCCCGGCAGCGAATACCCGACCCACGGCAATCGCCAGGCCGGCGAGATGCCGGTCGGTCCCACCGATCCGCGCGGGCAACTCGCGAACGGCCACCCGAACAACGCCGAGGCGGGCGGCTACGGCGCGCCGTTGGCGGGCGTGCGCTCGGGTGGGCAGAGCGGCGCCGGCATGTGAGCGACCGACCGCTTCAGGTCCACTCGGGTTGCCAGGCAAGCTGGGCTTCGAGTGTTTCGCCGGGCGCGAGCACGGTGCCGCCCACGTCGATGCGCTGCACGGTGCCTTCGTGACGCAGATTGAGCCAGTCCGTCGTGTTGCTGACAGGTTCGGCGCAGAAGTAGGGCAGGCCGGGTGGACAGAAGACCACGAAGAAGTCGAGTGGCGTGCTCGCGCGCAGCGCGAGGCGACGGCCTTCGTGCGGCCATTCAATGACCGCCTCGCGGCGCCAGCCGGAGAAGTTGTTGTCGAGGTCGAAGTCGTCGACGATCAGGCCGGCCTGCAGGGCGTCGACGGCTGGGTGCGCGCTGAGCGAGACCGGCAGCACTTCCGTGTCGATCTCCCACATGGCGCGCACGCGCGCGGCGATACGCGTGCCGGGCGAGCGCGGATAGTACGGGTGATGGCCCAGACCGAACGGCATGGGCCGCGCGGCCAGGTTGCGTGCCCACAGGCGCACGGTGAGGCCGCTGGCGTCGAGCGTGAGGTGCTGGCGCGCCTCGTAGCGAAACGGCCAACCGGTGCCGACGTGAGAACTGGCCTTGCGCGATCCGTGGGGTCCGTGCGCTCCATGTGACTCGTTCGGCTCGTGCAGGAAGTGCAGCGTGAGCGTATCAGCCGTTTGCGCCTCGACCGTCCAGGGGCGCCGCCATGCGTGGCCATGCAGCGCGTGGCGCAGCGCGCCGGTGCCGCTCGGCAAGTCGATCATCTCGCCTTCGAAGCGGAATCGCCCGTCGCGGATGCGGTTGCAGTACGGCATCAGCGGAAAGCTCGCCATGCCTAGCGGATCGCGCGCGTCGATGGCGGCGCGCGTGGCGGGACGCAGCCAGTGCGACGCAGGGGTGTGGCCGGCTGCGTCGTAGAACGCCGCGATCGAGCCGCCGACGTGCGGCGCGACGAGCGCGCGCGCGTCGCCATGGGCCAGCGTGACGAGTTGGCCGTCGTCGAGCGCGGCGGCGTCGAAGGCGATCTCCGGGGGCGACGAGGGTGTCGGTCGGGCAGTCAAATGAGCGTTCTCCAAGTGCATCGTTTTATTACTAATAAAAGATAATATAGGCGCTGAAATCGCTGATGATGCCGCCAAAAAATGGTGACATGCTCCAATTGATGGCCAAAATTATTAGTGCTACGCTTCGGGCCAACAGCGCGGCCCCGAGCGCGCGCCGCCGCGCCGCGCAGCCCTCCCGCAGTCCCCCCTCAGATCCGATGAAAAAATCGACGCAACGCCGCCCGACCATGACCGACATCGCGAAGGCCGCCGGCGTATCGCAATCGACGGTTTCCCTCGTGCTCAACGGCGCGGTCGGCGCCAAGCTTTCCGAAGCGACGCGCCTGAAGGTGCACGAGGTCGCGCAATCGCTTGGCTACCAGTTGCCGATCCGCGCGGTGCAGACGCCCGCCCCCGCAGGCGAGCGCAATCTCATCGTCTATCTCGCCGACGAAGTCTCGACGAGTCCACACCCGGTCGTGAGCATCGACGGCGCGCGCGACGCCGCCTGGAACAACGGCTGTCTGCTCGCGGTGTTCTCGACGCATGGCAACGCACAGATGGAGCAGCAGGTGCTGCAAACGCTCGCCATGCCGAACGTGCTCGGCGTGATCTACGCGACCGTGTACACGCGCAAGGTCACGGTGCCGCCCGCGCTGCTGAAGGTGCCGGCCGTGCTGCTCAACTGCTACGCGTCCGATCACGCGCTCTCTTCGGTCGTGCCGGCCGAAGTGGCGGGCGGCCATACGGCCACCGAATATCTGATCGAAGCGGGGCACCGGCGCATCGGCTTCATCAATGGCGAAACCTGGCAGGACGCCGCGAAAGACCGTCTGAAGGGCTATCGCCAGGCGCTCGCGACTGCGGACCTGCTGTTCGACGAACGCCTCGTGCGCGACGGCGACTGGAGTTCGGGCAAGGGTTTCGAACTCACGCTCTCGCTCATGCGCGAGCCGAATCCGCCCACCGCGATTTTCTGCGCCAACGACCTGACGGCGATCGGTGCGATCGAAGCGCTCAAACAACTCGGGCTGCGCGTGCCCGAAGACGTTTCCGTAATGGGCTACGACGACCAGGAAATCGCGCGTCACACCCACCCGCCGCTCACCACCGTCGTGCTGCCCAACTACGAGCTTGGGCGCTGGGCCGTCGAGACGCTGCTGCAGGAAGAGCAGAACCGCAGCGCCGGCGCGCCGGTGCGCCACCGCACCGTGAAGCTCGACGGGCCGCTCATCGAACGGACCTCGGTGTGCGCGCCGGACTCTGCTTCCCCCGTGAATACCCTCATTAATATCTCCGAAAATTGACTGGTAATATTAGTTGAAGCAGTGGCCGTAATAATTCGGTGGGGCGCATCGCGCGTCGTGCGTCGTGCTGGATGAATCAAGAAAGACAACAAGAACCGCGGTGGGGCCGATCGCCAGCACCGCCGATGTCATTCATCGCTTTGCGTGAGACCGGAGCCCGTGCTGCCGCATGCGTTCTGGCCGACACAGGAGACAGCCATGCGTCATCAACGAATCCAGTCCGCCCTCATCGCCGCCGGGTTTTGCTTCGCGAGCGCGTTCGCCGCGAGCGCTCACGCGCAGTCCACTGCCGGCGCGCAGAAAGTCCAGTCGAATTCCAGCGAGAGCTGCACGAATGCCAAACCGGCCGGCAAGAAGCTGAGCGACATGGTGGTGGGGTTCTCTCAGTCGGAGAATGAACAGAACCCGTTCCGGGCGACCGAAACCGCCTCGGTTCGCGCAGCGGCGAAGGAAGCGGGCGTGAAGCGTCTCCTGTATACGAACGCGAACGCCAACCAGGCGAAGCAGGTCGCAGACATCGAAAGCATGATCAACCAGGGCGCCGAGGCGCTCATCATTGCGCCCAACGACTCCACAGGCCTGCAGCCCGCGCTCGCCCAGGCGCGCGCCAAAGGCATTCCCGTCGTGACGATCGACCGGCAGACCGCGGGCACGGTGTGCGACGACTTCATCACGTTCCTCGGCTCCGACTTCTACAAGCAGGGCGAGCGCGCGGCGAAGGCGCTGGCAGACGCCACCGGCGGCAACGCGATCATCGCCGAGATCCAGGGCGGCTACGGCAACACGGTGGAAAGCCAGCGCACGGACGGCTTTGCGAACGGCCTCAAGCCCTATCCCGGCATGAAGATCATTGCGGCGCAAACCGCGAACTGGTCGACGACCGAAGCGCAGAAGGTAATGGAGCAGATCCTGCTCGCGCACCCGGACGTCAACGCCGTCTACACCCATGCCGACACGATGACGGTCGGCGCGATCAAAGCGCTGCGCCAGGCCGGCAAGCTCAACGGCGTGAAGATCGTCTCGATCGACGGCACAAAGGAAATCGTCACGGATATTTCGAACGGCATTGTCGCTGCTGACGTCGAAACGAACCCGCGCTTCGGTCCGCTCGCCTTCAAGTCGCTGGAAGACTATCTCGCGGGCAAGCCGGTGCCGCAAAAGCAGATCATGGATGACGCGCTGTTCGACCGGAACAACGCGCAGCCGTCGCTCGCGCAGGGCAAGGTCTACTGAGCCGCGTCCGCACGATGACGACGAGCGCCCCCGCCGATCGCACCGGTCGCGCCGGTTCCGCCACGGCCACGCCGCGCGCCGTGCTCGAAACGCACGGCGTTTCGAAGACCTTCGGCGTGGTGCGCGCGCTGCGCGACGTCTCGCTCACGCTGCGCGCGGGCGAGGTGCACGGCCTCGTGGGCGAGAACGGCGCGGGCAAGTCCACGCTGATCAAGGTCCTCACCGGCTTTCATCAGCCCGACTCGGGCGCGCTCACGCTCGACGGCGCGGACGTCGCGTTCGACAGTCCGCGCGCCGCGCAGGGCGCGGGCGTGTGCGCCGTGTATCAGGAAATCAACCTGATACCGGAGCGCAGCGTGGCCGACAACATCTTTCTGTGCCATGAACCGAAACGCTTCGGGATCCTGATCGACAGGAAGCGCATGCTCGAGCGCGCCGCCGACATCGTGCAGCGTTACCGGCTCGCGGTCGATCCGGCCGCGCGTCTCGGCTCGCTCGGGCTCGGCGCGCAGCAGATGGTGGCGATTGCGCGCGGCGTTTCGCTGGGCGCGCGCGTGCTGATCCTCGACGAACCGACTTCGGCCCTGAGCGGTGCGGAGGTGGACGTGCTGTTCGAAGTCGTCGATCGTCTGCGCGCCGAGGGCATTGCACTGCTGTTCGTGAGCCACCGGCTTTCCGAATGCTACCGGCTGTGCGATCGCTTTACGGTGATGCGCGACGGCGCAGTGGTCCGCACGGGTACGCCCGCAGAACTGCCGCGCGCGGCATTGATCGCGGCCATGCTGGGCCGCGAGAGCGCGGGCGAGCACGCCTGGGCCGAGCGCTCGGGCAGCGCCGATGCCGACGCCACGCCCGCGCTCGCCGTCGACCATTTGCAGTGGGGCAACCGCGTGCGCGACGTGTCGCTGCGCGTGGCCCGCAAGGAGATCGTCGGGCTGGCCGGCCTGCTCGGCTCGGGCCGCACGGAAACATTCAAGACGATCTTCGGCGCGCAAAAGGCCGATGGCGGCGAGGTCGATGTCGCTGGCCGCGCGCTCACGCATGCCAACCCGGCGCGCTCGATCGGCCGCGGGCTCGCCTTCCTGTCCGAAGACCGCCGCGCGGAAGGCATCTTTCCACGTCTCTCGGTGCGCGAGAACATCGTCGCAAGCTTGCTGCCGCGCATTTCTCGCTTCGGCTTCATCTCGCGTGCGAAGGAAGCGCAAGTGGTGCGGGACTCGATCGAGCGGCTCGGCATCAAGACGGCCGGGCCCGGCGCACTCATCACGACGCTCTCGGGCGGCAATCAGCAAAAGGCGCTGATCGCGCGCTGCCTCTCTACGCGCCCAACGGTGCTGCTGCTCGACGATCCCACGCGCGGCATCGACGTCGGCGCGAAAGAGGAGGTGCATCGCGTCGTGCAGGAGCTTGCGCAGGAGGGGCTCGCGGTGGTGGTCACATCCTCGGAGATGGAAGAGCTGCTTGCGCTGACCGACCGCCTCGTCGTGCTCAACGAAGGCGCGACCGAGGGCGGCATGCCGACCGCCGGCGCGCATCCCGACGATGTGCTCGCCGTGCTGGCCGGCGCCGGATCCGACGCCAGCGCCGACCACGGCGACGGCACCGCGTGAGCAACCCCGCGCCAAACCCGCCACAATCCCCGACAACCGCTCCGATGGCGACCAACCTTGAATCGAACGAGGCAAGCTTGAGCCCCTCGAATCCTTCGAATTCCTCGAGCCGTTCCGTCTCGGCGGCGACCGGCGCCGAGGCGCGCGCGCGGACCTGGCGCGCGGTGCTGCGCGAGCACAGCGTGTACTTCGCGCTCGCCGCGCTCGTCGCGTTCAATCTCGCCGTCACGCCCGGCTTCTCGAATCCCTTCGCGGCGCGCAGCCTGCTGTTCGAGGCGGCGCCTATCGTGCTGATCGCGCTGGGCCAGAATCTCGCGATTGCGACGCGCGGCATCGATCTCTCCGTAGGCTCGGTGATGGCGCTGGCCAGCGCGTCGATTGCCGTGTTCCTGCCGTATGGCGTGGGCCCGGCGCTCGTGGGCGCGGTCGCGGTGGGCGCCGTCGTCGGCTTGTGCAACGGGTTCCTCGTCGCGCTGCTGGCCATCGATCCGCTGATCTCGAGCCTCGCCTTGCTGGTCGCCGCGCGCGGGCTTGCGCAGGCGCTGCTGGGTGGCTCGCGCGTGAATCTGCCCGACACACCCGGGTTCGATCTGCTCGGCGCCGCCGCGCTCGGCCCGCTGCCCGTCGTCATGCTGATCGCGCTCGGGCTCGCGGTGGTGGTCGCGTTCGTCGTGCGGCGCACGACCTTCGGGCGCTACGCGATTCTCGTGGGCGCGAGCCGCGGCGCCGCGTTTCTCGCGGGCATTCCGGTGCGGCGCACGCTCTTTCTCGTCTACGCGGTGAGCGGCACGCTTGCCGGACTCGCCGGCGTGTTCGCGTCATCGCGACTTGGCGCGGCGGATCCCAACTATGTGGGTGTGAACTTCGAACTCGATGCGATTGCCGCCTCGGTCATCGGGGGCACGCCGCTTTCGGGCGGACGCATCTCGATCGTCGGCGCGGTGTTCGGTGTGCTGCTGCTCCAGGTGCTCGACGCGAGCTTCATCATGAACAACATCAGCTTCACCTACGCGCAGATCCTCAAGGCGGTGTTCATCGTCGTCGCGCTGTATCTGCAACGCTCGGGAGGCTGACGCGATGCAAAACGCCAAACCAGTGGACGCTCAAACCGCCGCCACGCCGGGCGCCAATCGGCGCGCGCAAGTGATCGCGCTCGTGCAGTCGCGCGGGGCGATCGCGATGCTCGTGGTCGTGGCGCTCGTGGCCGGCATGGTGTTTCCCGACTTCCTGCGCCCCGCGAACCTCGCGGACATCGCGTCGAACGGTGCGTTTCTCGG
Source organism: Paraburkholderia sp. BR10882 (assembly GCF_040948855.1). Taxonomy (NCBI): domain Bacteria; kingdom Pseudomonadati; phylum Pseudomonadota; class Betaproteobacteria; order Burkholderiales; family Burkholderiaceae; genus Paraburkholderia; species Paraburkholderia sp. BR10882. Next base: position 12,129 of record NZ_JBFPKP010000045.1, read on the forward strand.
GCTCGTCGCCGTGGGACAGAGCATCGTCATCATCCTGGGCGGCTTCGATCTCTCGGTTGGGTCGATGGTCGGACTCGGCACGGTGCTGGCCGCCTATGCCGCGCCCTATGGATGGGGCGCCGCGATGCTCGCGCCCGTGGCAGCGGGTTGCGTCGTCGGTCTGGTGAACGGCGTGCTGATCGCGCGCGCGCGCATGGCGCCGTTCATCGTCACGCTCGCGGCGCTGCTCGGGCTCAAGGGGCTCGCGCTCGTGCTCGCGAGCCAGGATCTGCTGATTGCCAATCCGGGTTTCTTCGCGCGCATCGCCAATGGCTCGGTGTTTGGCGTCAACAATCTCATCTGGGTGCTGGTGGTTGTCTATGCGCTGGGTGGCGCGCTGCTCAACCACACGCGCTTTGGCGCGGCGATCTTTGCGATCGGCGGCAATGAAGAGGCGGCGCGCATGCTGGGCGTGCGCGTGGAGCGCGTGAAGATACTCGCCTATGGATTGTCCGGTGCACTCGCCGGGCTCTCGGGGGCGCTGCTGGCGTCGCACCTGGACTCGGGGTTGTCGGGGGCGGGGACCGGCTACGAACTGCAGTCGATCGCCGCGGCTGTCATCGGCGGCGTGTTGCTCACGGGCGGCGTGGGAACGATGGCCGGACCGCTGGCCGGCGTGTTGCTGCTCGGTGTCATCGACAATGTGATCAATCAGGTCGGCACGCTGAGCCCTTACTATCAAAACCTGGCGAGCGGCGCATTCCTGCTTGCCGCGGTGATCGTGCAGACGGTGCTCACCGGGCGCCGGCATGGCGCGACGCGAGCCGCGGCGGGCGCGACGCGGCGGCGGCCCGCCGTGGGCTCATAGCGGTCCTGAACTGCGCGGCTGCGGACGCGTTTGGCTGACGGCATGCCTATTGATGTGAAACGATCAGCTTGACGCGCGTCGAGCCATCGGTCTGCGCGGTGATCTCGGTCCGGCTGCCGCGCTGCCCCAGATAGAAGTGCTGGCGGCCAGGCGAGTTCACGTCGTGCGTTGCGTCGGGCAGGCACGAGGCAATGTCGGCGCCTACGCCTTCGAGCGCGTTCGTCCCAGATCCGGCGTCGCGCGCGCTCCACACGCACTGAAAACTCCCGCCAGTCGTTGCGCACTGCGCGTCGTCGCCATAGGGTTGCGCGACGGCGTGTCCGTCGTCAGGACTCAGCGACGCGAAATGCTGCGGTGCTGCCGCGACGATGCGCTTGAGCGCCGCGCAGGGGCTCGCGCTGTCGTCCGCGTGAGCGGCCAGGGGGATGCCTGGTATGACAATGGCCGAGCAAAGCGCGAGGATCCGGGTGAGCGGTGGGTTCATGGCGTTCCGCTGCGTGAGAGCAGCGCCTCATCGTGGCAGGTGAGGGCAGCGCTGCAAGCGGCGTGCCGGGAATAGCCCTTGCAGGGTCGCGTCGGACTACGCATCACGAGGAGAACGCCATGAGGAAGCCGTTCGATCGCATGATGAAAGCGGGCGCATTGCTGGTCGGTCTAACCTTCGCGATGGCGAGCAGCGGCGAATCGCGCAACGAGCAGGAACATGCCTGCCGTGGCGATGCATTCCGCTTCTGCGCGAGAGCGATCCCGAACAAGGAGAAGATCGAGGCTTGCATGAAGCAGCACTACGATGAACTCTCGCCGCCGTGCAAGGCGCTGTTCGACCCGCCGACGACGGACGATCCGAAGTCGTGAGCGCGAATGCCGCTCAGTGAAAGGAGGAGGCGCGTTGCGCCTCTTTTCAATTAAGTCGATGGGAAGGGCTTGCGGACTCGCGATCGAGGCGATAAGATTCGCCCCCTTCGCAGTTCGATGTCTCCGACGTCAGGGCAGCGAAGGCCGCCGCGGAAACCGGCGGACGCAGGAGTCAGCAAGCTTTTTCAAGCGGTGAGCGAAAAAAAGGGGTTGACGAAGCGGAAAAGATTCTTCATAATCTCGTTTCTCTGCTGCTGACGCAGCAACGCAGAAAGAAGCCGGTAGTTGAGCAGTTTTAACGGCGCTTTCGCGATCGATCTTTAAAAATTTACAGCCGA
>NZ_JBFPKP010000046.1:0-6911 GCF_040948855.1 Paraburkholderia sp. BR10882
CGATCTCACGAAGCTCGGCCTCAAGGAGGCCGCTGCGCCCGCCGTATGGAATGCGGTTCTGTTTGATCAATAAGCCATCCTACCTATATGAGCTTTCTCAACCCGTCTACCTATTTGCACCAGAACCAACTGACCCACCTGGGAGAGGATGGCGGCTTTTGCCGCCGATGCTGACTCAGGAGCAAGCAGTGGAAATCAAAGTATTGGCAAGGCGAGGCACGCCGGTGCGGGAGATAGCCCGGCAGGTGGGCGTCTCGCGGAACACCGTGCGGAGGTAACTGCGCGACGACGATGCGCGTCGCTACAAGGAACGAGAGCCGCGCCCGGCGAAGCTCGACCCGTTCAAGCCGTATCTGCTCGAACGAATTGCAGCAGCCAGGCCGCACTGGATTCCGGCGACGGTGTTGCTGCGTGAGTTGCAGGACGCAGGCTACGACGGTGGCATCAGCCAGCTCAAGGTGTTTGTGGCGCAATACAAGCATGCCGAGCCGGAGCCGGTCGTACGTTTCGAGACACCGCCGGGCCGACAGATGCAGGCCGACTTCACGACCATCCGCCGAGGCCGCTCGCCGTTACTGGCGCTGGTTGCGACGCTGGGCTACAGCCGTGCGAGCTACGTACGCTTCACGAGCGGCGAGGATGCCCAAACGCTGTGCGAGTGCCTGCGCGAAGCCTTCATTTACTTCAGCGGCACGCCTGAACAGGTGCTGTTCGACAACGCGAAATCGGTCATCATTGAGCGCGATGCGTTCGGCGATGGCCATCACCGGTGGAATCCGCAATTGCTGACGCTGGCAGAAACGTATGGCTTCACGCCGAAGGTGTGCAAACCGTATCGGGCGAAGACCAAAGGCAAGGTCGAACGCTTCAATCGCTACCTGAAGGAGAGCTTCGTGGTGCCGCTTGCGGCCACGCTCAAGCAGTCCGGCCTGAAGCTGGATGTTGACGCCGCAAACAGCCATATCGGTCGCTGGCTGGCCGAAGTGGCGAATGCACGGGTGCATGCCACCACGAAAGAGAAGCCATCGGTCCGGTTACCACAGGAGCAGTCTGCACTCCTGCCGTTACCTGCGCCGAAATCGGCGGCCGCTCCGACAACGACGAGGCTCAAGCGAGTGCTGCCCAGCGAGAGCCTGCAGCATCCGCTGGCCGTCTACGACGCGCTGCTGGAGGTGGCCGCATGAATCTCCAGCATGAACGCATCGCCGGACTATGTGCACAGTTGAAGCTCGACCGTATCAGCAGTGACTGGAGCGCACAGGCCCAGAGCGCGGCCAACGCTGACGCCAGTCACGCTGACTTCCTCGAGCAACTGCTGACGAACGAAGTTGAGGCCCGCGAGGAACGCAAACGCCAGACGCTGACCCGACTGGCCGGGTTGCCAGGTATCAAGACGCTGGAGCAATACGACTTCGGCTTCGCCAGCGGTGCGCCGCGTGCGCAAATCCACGAACTGGCCGGCCTCGCGTTCATCGAGCGCGCCGAGAACGTCGTGCTGCTGGGGCCGTCGGGGGTGGGCAAGACGCACATTGCGAGCGCACTGGCTTACCGGGCCACGCAGGCTGGCATCAAGACGCGCTTCATTACGGCCGCCGACCTGATGATGCAACTGGCCACGGCCCGGCAGCAGAACCGGCTCAAAGAGTTCTTTAGCCGCGCCGTTGCCGGACCGAGGCTGCTCGTCATCGACGAAATCGGCTATCTGCCGTTCGGTCGCGAAGAAGCGAATCTGTTCTTTAACGTGGTCGCCAAACGCTACGAGCGCGGGGCCATCGTGCTGACGAGTAATCTGCCGTTCACGCAATGGGCCACGGCCTTCGCCGATGACCAGACGTTGACGGCAGCGATGCTCGACCGACTGCTGCATCACGCGCATATCGTGCAGATTACCGGCGAGAGCTACCGACTGAAGGACAAACGAAAAGCTGGACAGACCACGCGGGCAATTGCGAAAGCCGCCGCGTGACACGGAACTGGGTGGGTCAGATTTACTTCGGCGTTTCGCCGAAAGGTGGGTCAGGATTCAGTCGGCGTTGACAACTGGCATCCGTTGTTCGCCGCCTGGCGAGAAACTCGACGCTCGGTGAGTGTTCGGTACCATCCCGAAGATCTTTCACGGATTTTTGTGAGTGGAGGAGGCAAGGAATATTTTGAGGTTCGTTATGCTGACTTGCGGCGCCCGTCTATCTCGCTATTCGAACAACGGACCGCGCTGAAATCCATTCGGGTGCAAGGGCAACGTTCGATCTCCGAGAGCATGATTTTTCGCGCAGTAGAGGATCAGCGTCGTGTAATTGCCGATGCCACCCGCGGGACAAGGGCACATCGGCGTCCGCGCCCGCGGCGCTTGCCGGCGATCGAGGCATTCAACGATCTTTCTCTCAGACAGCAGGATTCTGAGAATGAGAAAGACCAGGTCGACTACGACTCTCCGGTGAAAGCCTATGACGTCGAGCAATGGTGAGGTGCAACATGAAGCAGGCCGTGTTGTCACATTTACTCCCAACCGCGAGAGAGCAGGCCCGGTTGGGAACCGAGGAACGAATACGTAGCCTTCTTCGCGACCGGTGGATTGACTATCCTCGCGCCAGCGAAGCGCTGCAACTCCTGGAGCGTCTCCACGAGACGCCGCGGCGTGACCGCATGCCATGCTTGCTCATCCACGGCGACTCAAACATCGGCAAGACGAAGATCACTGCAAAATTCAAGCGCGCGCATCCCAGCGAGTTCGATGAGCGGAGCGGCGTCGAAAGATGTTCAGTCGTCGCCATGCAGATGCCTCCGACACCTGATCAGCACAGGTTTTACTCGGGCCTGCTGTTCGAGCTCGGCGCTCCCCACAATCCCGCAGCTGGTCTGGCTTCGCTGGAGAGGCTCGCTCGTGACATTCTGCGACGCGTGGCACCCCGGGTCCTGATTGTCGATGAGGTACATCACCTGCTTGCCGGTACCTATCGGGAGCAACGCGCATCCCTGAATCTGCTCAAATATCTCGCGAATGACCTGCAGATCAGCATGGTTCTGGTCGGCACTCGCGACGCTGTACTGGCCCTCCAGACAGATGCCCAGATGTATAGTCGCTACCGACCGTTTGAAATCCCACGTTGGAGGGAAAGCGATAGCCTCAGGCGCCTTCTGGCGGCGTTTGAGCGTGTACTTCCGCTGCGCAGGCCATCCGATCTGACGCGACGCGAAATCGTTCAGTTCGTGTTGAGCGCGAGCGGCGGGCTAACGGGCGAAATATCGACCCTTCTGAACGACGCGGCCGAATTCTCGATTCGCAGCGGCGACGAGTTCATTGGTATGTCACATCTCGAGCATGTCGCGGGAGACGCCGCCTGATTCTGTGCTTCCGTGGCCGGTCGCCCCGAGACCGTTTTTTGAGGAGGCGTTTGGTGGCTGGCTGGGCCGGGTTGCGGCCCGATATCAGATAAGTGTTCGAATGCTCTGGGAAAGGAGCGTTTCGAGCGCGTTGCCGACGCTTGGCACTGCGGGGTGGATATTGTTTTCGACACTCGACGCGTCTACACTCGAACGGCTCTCGAGGCTGGCTCGTTTACAAGATGGCCGCCTGAAGTCGATCGGGACACCGGTTGGTTGGATGACGAACCGTCAACGCCTCCCATACTGTTTCCGCTGCCTTGTACTCAACGATGCTGATGTATGCGCTCCGCGTTGGAAGAGAGAATGGCTCGATCCGACAGCGGACTATTGCAGGGTACATCATGCGCCACTTGAGACGTTACCGGCGTCCGTTTTACGCAATGCCGCCAATTTTGCCGCAGCACTTAGGGCGATAAATCGTTATCGCGAGGACTGCAGCTATCGCTACCCCGGCAAGGCACGCTAGCTGAATTAATGGCCAGGCTAGCTCTTCTGTGGACACCGCTAGCGGAAATTGCGAGCTGCAACAACGGGTATTTGCGAATGCTGCTGGTACACGGCGCCAGATCGGTCGTCCAGCAAGCCGTAAAGCATACAGATACGCTCTCTCGATGGATACTTGACGTTCAGGCGAGACGTGGAACAAACATCGCAGTCGTGGCGCTCGCCAACAAGATTGCCAGGACGATCTGGGTATTGCTCGCACGCGGTCAGGAGTACGCTCCGCCGGCATGAGCGAAGCTCGGATCGCATACGGAAATGGTTTTACCTCTTCATTGGTTGCACAAGTGATCTGATTCAATGGCAAACAGGTTGGACCGTCGACGACAGAACCTGCGCAGACTTAGGGCTTACGAAGCCGTGGATATAAGAAGGAGTCGTCGGGCGAAATCCATTGGGGCCAGGCACAACGGTGCCGTCAACAGGCCGAATGTATATATGCAATCCAGCACCTGCTTGCAGTAAGCCAGATCATTTGGCAAACGGGACGAGGCCATGTATAAGCGTGCTGCCTTTACCTGAAAGCCAAAAATCGCAACACTGTTTGCAATCCGGGAGGCGTCCACATAAGACCTTCCCTAGCAGGCATTTGAAACCTCACCTGCGCGAGGAATGCCTTTGGCCACATCGGTTTGGTCCATGTCGACTTGATAGTGAGCGTCCTTAATTCAAGGGGAATCAATGCCGTCTCCTCGCCAATTTGCGCTTCTACGCGACTCTGCTCGCGAGCGTACGCGTGAGGTTGTAGGCTGCCTGAGTCAGGAGGAACAACAGCTCGACCCGCTCGCAGCCTCGATACATTGCCTGACGAGTCCGGCCCGCCGTTTTGCCCAAGCCGAAGACCTGCTCGATGCATTTGCGCTTGTGTTGGCTGATGGCGTAGCACGCCCAGCGTGTCGTGCGACACGTCAATGGCCGAGCAATCCACGCGGCCGTCGTTTCGCGCCACGTAGGGCGTCACACGGCTGGCCCGGCAACCCGACGAAGCCTGCCTTAGTTCTTGCGGTCGCGGTCCATACGAACGGCCGGCCGTGTTGGTTGTACTGCTCGATATATCGCTCGATGCTGGTGATGAGTTGACGCACGTTCTTGAACGACCCTCGACGGATCGCCTGCTGTGTAATCAGGCCAAACCAGCGTTCAACCTGATTCAGCCAGCTTGAGTAAGTCGGCGTGAAGTGCATGTGGTAGCGCGTATGCCTGGCCAGCCACGCCCTGACCTTCGGATGCTTGTGTGTTGCATAGTTGTCGACGATCAGATGCACATCGAGATCGGCAGGCACTGCCTGGTCCACATGCCTGAGAAACGCTAGGAATTCCTGATGTCTGTGGCGCGGCTTACATTGCGCAATAACTTCACCCGTTGCCGTATTGAGCGCGGCGAACAGAGTGGTAGTGCCATGCCGGACGTAATCATGCGTTACCCCCTCGAGATAGCCCAGCCCCATCGGCAACATCGGCTGCGTACGCTCCAGCGCCTGGCACTGGCTCTTCTCGTCGACGCACAGCACCAGGGCATTGGTCGGCGGGCTCAGGTACAGCCCGACAATGTCGCGCACCTTCTCCACGAAGTAGGGATCATTAGACAGTTTGAAGCTTTTTGACCGATGAGGCTGTACACCGAACAACGACAGATATCGGGCCACCGAACTCTTCGAAATCCCTGTCTGCGCAGAAGCGGACCGCACGCTCCAATGCGTTGCCCCATCCGGCTTCTCATGCAGTATCCTCGCCAGGAGTTCCGCTACCGCTTCATCGTCATGCGTACGAGGCCGGCCTGGACGGGCTTCATCATGCAGACCGGCAAGTCCATGGGCAACAAACCGCTTCTTCCAGTGCGTAATTGCCGGCGGTGTCACCTCGCACTGCGTTGCAATTTCTTGACTCGTATGACCGTCAGCGGCCATCAAAACAATCTTTGCACGGCGGACCAGAGAATGAGGCAGCGAACGCGAGCGGCTCATTGACAGCAATTGTTCTCGCTCCAGTTCCGACACGACAACCTCGATTCCTTTACGTCCCATGATCGCCTCCAACACGCCGTGAATTCGATCATAGAACAATCTGAATTTACGTAAAGTTATTTATGGGACAGAATACTAGATGGAATTGAAGACAGCTCCGGTTTCGGCGATTCTTTTACATCATATAACGTTGCTGTTTGCATCAACCATGCCCGCATGATGAGTAACGAAGCGCGTCTGTCGAGAGCAGACGTGGTAGCGCTAATTGGGTGTCTAAATGCCGTTTACGATGATGCTAGCAGTGTCAGACATTCCATTCAGGAAACCGCGAGGGGATGCTTTGCTGGAGCAGGATATACTATCGACGATGCGGATGATTTTTATAAAGCTGCGTGCGAGAATGCGGCGATTGAATTTTATGGGGGTAAGAGGCAATTTCAAGTTGTTCGGCGCAGCGGGATCAGTGCTTGAGCAGACTTCAATTCGATGGCAGAACGGTCGGGCCGTGGTGGGTCAACCCGCTTTGCACCACGGGTAACCAAGCCCGATGGTCCTGTCTCAATAAGAGCGAGAGGTCGGCCGAGTCCGATATGGTATGGATTCCTTATCCAGCCAGCGAATAGAATTGCTGTGCGGGAGTTTGACCAACGCCGCCATCGTTCAATTGGGTTTTGTCGCAATAACGCGGTCAAGTAAAATCCACCGACGACAACGCATGACAAGCATGCCGCTGGCATTGGCAAGGTACTGAAGCGGCTGCACTACCCGCTGGATGTGATCCTGCTGTGCGTCCGGTGGTACGTGGCGTACTCACTGAGTCTACGAAACCTCGAAGAAAGATGGCCGAGCGGGGTATCGAGGTGGACCATTCGAGCGTGCACCGGTGGGTTATCAAGCTGCTGCCGGTGTTTGAAAAAGCATTCCGCAAACGCAAACGCAAACGGCCTGTCGGCAAGCGCTGGCGCGTCGATGAGACCTATGTCAAGGTCAAAGGCCATTGGAAATATTTGTACCGTGCCGTGGACAAAGCGGGCAACACGGTGGATTTCCTGCTGTGCGCCC
>NZ_JBFPKP010000047.1:0-3146 GCF_040948855.1 Paraburkholderia sp. BR10882
TGGCGCCGCTCGAAGAGCTGCCGGCGCCGCAGCACCTGACGTTGTCGACGCGCGTGTGGATGGGCGTGCTGCGCACCTACCTCGTCGTCGCGGTAGGTCTCGTGATCGTGAAGGTCGTGCAGATGGCCATTCACTAAGGCGGAGCGGGGCAGGTATATGTCTGCCCCTTTTTTGCACGTCCGCTGGCTGGAGCAGGGTTCAGGCACAGTGGAGCAGGGGGGGCGAAGGTGCGCTGGTGACCGGACCTTGCCGGGACACTGCGGCCTATTGCATCAGGCGTCGATGATGAAAATGCACGTTCTCTCGCTATCCGTGGTTTCAGCCCTGGTCCTCGCCGTCGCTTTTCTCGTCGTCGATCAGGACTGTCAGGTATCCACAACGAGCGCCATGCAGGCCGTCGCGGACGCGTTTCCCGAAAACGGACTGCCGAGTGGCGGAGCATCACACTGTCTTGTCTACGGGAAATACTGCCTCAGTAACGCGTTACGCAGCCGATAATCGATACGCAGCGCGAGACGTCCGAATAAAGCGCGTTTGCAGACCTCGCGTTGCGAAGTCGTTTCCTCCGTATCGATTTCTCTTATCGGCGACCGGGTCTGCAAGCCGGTCTGCCGACCTCCCGCCGTGCACCGTTGAATCCCGCCAAGCCTTGTCCAGCTTGGCGCTGCGCGGCTCATCGCGAGCCACTGGCGTGCCTTGCTCGTGCTTTCTTGCCCACGGAGCGCCTCTTGCCTGCCGTTAACCCGATGTAGTTTTCCGTAAGCCCCGTTTCTATCTTGGCGAAAAACATTTCGTGCAGTACGACAGGAGGAGACGGCGATGAGCGGCAATGCAAGCGTAGGTGAGGGTGGGTATCAAGGGACGAGAACCGCAATCGACGGCAAGCCGACGCTCGGCGCAATCTTGCGCGCCGGCATAGCCGGCGGCTTGACGGGCGCAGTCATCATCTGGATTTACGAGGCGCTCATCTGGGTCGGCGCCCAGCATCTCATGCCGCTTGCGGGCATTCCCCGCAACGCGACCGGCCTCGTGTTCGGCAAGGGCGTACAGGACTGGCTCGGCATCTGGGCGTATTTCCTCGGGACTGCCATTCATTTCTTCTTCGCCATTGCGTGGGGCGTGCTGTTCGCGGCGATCTGGCCGTATTTCCGCCGCCGTGGTTACGAAGCCACATTCGTCGCGCTCTTTTATGCGATCCTGGCCTGGATCGTCATGCATGTGGCGATTAGCATCGCCTCCGACAACCATCCCAATTACTACGACCCGGTCGTCATCATCGGCGGTTTCATGTCGCACTTTTGCTTCACTGTGCCGCTCGCCCTCGTGGTGAAGCGCATGCTAGCGACCGAGCGCGGACGCTGACGCCTCCGGCGTCAGCACCGAACTATCAAGAAGTCAACAACAGGGGAAAGTGACGATGTCGTTAAATAGAGGATTCCTTAGCTTGTCGGTGATGGCGGCGGCTGTCATCGCCAGCACGCCGGCGATGGCGCAATCGTCGGTGACGCTCTACGGCGTGCTGGACGTGTTCGCCGGCTACCAGAACACGAAAGTCGACGGCAAGACCACGTCGCTCGCCGTGCTGGGCAACAACGGCTTGATGACGAGCCGGTGGGGCTTGCGCGGCACGGAGGACATCGGCGGCGGATACCGCGTGAACTTCGCGCTGGAGAGCGGCTTCGATCCGGGTACGGGCAAGTTGCAGAACAGCTATCGGTTCTTCGATCGCCAGGCGTGGGTCGGTCTGGGCGGTGGGTTCGGCGAGGTGCGTTTCGGGCGGCAGAACACGCCGATGTTCACCTGGAGCGGCAATATGGACGCCTTCGGCGCGGCGACCTACGCCTCGGGCTACAACAACTTTGCGAACTGGCTGGCGCGTGTCGACAACGACATTGCGTGGATCTCGCCGAAGTTCGTGGGGACCCAGGTCGAACTGCATTATTCGGTGGGCGGCCAACCCGGTACGCTCGCAGGCAATGCCGTGTATCAGGCCGGCGTGCAGACCACCCAGGGCCCGGTCTATCTCGCGCTTGCCTATTTGAACGCGGCGAATGCGACAGCTTCCAACCGTGTGCAGGAATTCATGGCGGGCGGCAATCTCGACTACGGGTGGGGGCGCATCTATGTCGGCTATTTCCGCGCCAACGACGTCATTTCCGCGACCACCGGCAATGCGCTGAGCAACCCGGCGGGCAAATACGACCCGACGGTCGGGCCGGTCGGCAATACGGCAGGCGACTGGCACAGCACGTATTCGCTTTCGGCCGACTACCGGTTTTCGCCGTTCTTCAGCGTGGGCGCCGGCGCCGCCTACACCAAGGACAGCACGCATCTCGGCAACGACGCCCTGCAATATGGGGCGATCGTCAACTACGATCTCTCCAAGGGGACGCGGCTATACGGCACGATTTCCGAATTGAAGAACTACGGCACCGCGCAGTTCAAGATGGCAGGCGCCAGCATTACGACGGGTTCGTTCCTCACGCCGGGACCCGGTCAGAGCGAATTCGGCGTTCAGGTCGGCATCCGGCATCTGTTCTAGCATTTGAGAAAACGCAAGCAGCCGATGCTTAACGCATGAAACTCCACGCCACCACTTCGTAGCCATCGGACATTGGACTACGATCAAGAATGCAAGGGCGATGTCGTCGCTATTTCGAATCCGCTCACGGTGCCTCATCGTGAATCGAAATATGCAAACCTTGCTGGGGACGACGGACTCACCGCGCGCCTGCGGACCGAAAGGAGGGCGCCCGGCGATCCGGCGTATTTCCGGTTGTCGATGGAGGAACCATGAAAGCACTGGTTTATAACGGCCCGGGCAAGTTCGCACTCGAAACGCGGCCAATGCCCGCCTTGCAGGGACCCGGCGACGCCGTGGTCAAGATCACGAAGACGACGATCTGCGGCACCGATCTCCACATTCTCAAGGGCGACGTGCCGAGTTGCGAGCCGGGCCGCATTCTCGGCCACGAAGGCGTGGGCGTCGTACATGAAATCGGCAGCGGCGTCTCGACGTTGAAAGTCGGCGATCACGTGCTCGTCTCGTGCATCTCGAGCTGCGGGCAGTGCGAGTACTGCCGGCGCGGCATGTATTCGCATTGCAAGACGGGCGGCTGGATACTCGGTAATCGTATCGACGGCAC
>NZ_JBFPKP010000048.1:0-2838 GCF_040948855.1 Paraburkholderia sp. BR10882
CGGACCTATCCGAATGAAAGGGACTTCCCCGTCCCGAGGCTGCGGCGGAAGCCGCGAGTCGGCATCGAAGTGCCATGATGGAGTGTCGAACTACATCAACGCCAACAGGAGGGGAAGTCCATGCCAATTGTCACCGTCGGGATCGATCTTGCCAAGAACGTGTTTGCCGTCCACGGCGTGGATGACGCCGGCAAAGCGGTGCTCATCAAACCTCGTGTATCTCGCGACCAGCTGAGTGCATTGATCGTCCAATTGCCGCCGTGCGTAATCGGTATGGAAGCGTGCTCGGGAGCACACTACTGGGCACGCGTGTTCCAGAAGTGCGGCCATACAGCGAGATTGATGGCGCCAAAGCTGGTCGCTCCCTACCGGATGTCCGGCAAGCGCGGCAAAAACGACGCGGCTGATGCGGCCGCTATTTGCGAGGCGGTGACGCGACCCAGCATGCGTTTTGTGCCGCTCAAGGACGAGCATCAGCAGGCTACGCTTTGCCTGCATCGGACGCGACAGGGATTTGTCGAGGAAAGAACAGCGACCTACAACCGGTTGCGTGGCCTGCTCTCGGAGTTCGGAGTGGTTCTACCGCAGAGCCCGGAAAAGCTACGGCTAGACATCGCGACTCACCTTGACTCGTTGCCCGGCTGGGCGCGGCGGTGCATCAGCGATTTGCTCGAGCATGCTGGCGACATCGAGGACCGGCTGGGCGAATATGACCGCGCGATTGGCGAGATTGCCCGGGAAGATGAGCGCAGCAAGCGGCTGATGCAATTACGTGGCATCGGTCCAACCACGGCCAGCGCTTTGCTGGCCAGCATTGGTGCCGGGCATGACTTCCGGAATGGCCGACAGGTCGCGGCGTGGCTTGGGTTGACACCAGGACAGCACAGCAGTGGCGGCAAAGCCCGGCTGGGCAGCATCACGAAAACAGGCGACGCGTATCTGCGTAGTCTGCTGGTCCTGGGAGCTCGTGCCGTGATGGCCAACCTGGGCGACAAGCAAGACCGGTTCAGCAGGTGGGCCAGGAACCTGGTGGAGCGCCGCGGTTACTGGCGGGCAGCAGTCGCCATCGCAGCCAAGAATGCGCGGATGGCCTGGGCAGTTCTGAAGTACGGCGGCGACTTCAGGCGCGAGCCAGTGGCAGCGTGACGTGCGGAGCTAATCTGCCAACAACTAACACGAACACCACGATAGTACACATGACTGGATAAAAGATCACTTTGCACTGCCAGCGGTGATGTGAAGCGGGTTGGACCCGCGCGGGGCGTACCTGGACAAAATACAGGGAGCTCAATCCCGATATCCGAACGAGGTCCTCGCGCGCGTCTTTCATCAGGGTCCGGACCATTGGTCCAATATGACCGTTTGTAGCATTGCAGTCCTTCACCTTCTCACTTACACCAGCGAAGCAGCGCAGTACGTAAAGACATCAAAGCAACGTTGGGTTTGCAACCGACGGGGAGCCCTTGTAGCCATTTTGTGGGCGAGGCATATCATGAGAGGTAAAAATCATGGATATGCCGATGGACAAGAAACAGAAACGACGCACTGTCGCTTCGCAGGCAGCGGCCCGAGGGCCGCTGCCTGCCTTGCCTGAAGGGCTGCTGGACGAACTGGTCAAGGGGCCGATGACACCCGCGCAGGTCAAGGACCTGATGCTCGCCTTCAACAAGGCCGTCATTGAACGCGCGATGGGCGCCGAAATGAAGCTGCATCTGGGGTATCCATCCGGCGATCCCAGGCCGGATGGCCAGACCAACGAGCGTAACGGTGCCAGTGGCAAAACCATCATCACGGACCACGGTCCACTCAGGGTCGATCTGCCACGTGACCGTGACGGCAGTTTCGAGCCGATACTGATTCCCAAACACGAACGCCGCTTTACCGGCTTTGATGAGCGCATCATCGCCATGTACGCGCGGGGCATGAGCGTACGCGAAATCCAGGCGTTTCTGGCCGAAAGCTACGGAACGCAGGTGTCGCCCGACTTCATCAGCTCGGTCACCGACGAGGTGATGGCCGAGACACTCGCCTGGCAAAACCGACCGCTCGAACCGATGTATCCGGTCGTATTCTTTGATGCGCTTCGCGTAAAGATCCGCAGCGACGGCGTGGTGAGCAACCAGGCCGTGTATCTCGCGCTGGGCATTCAGGCCGACGGCCAGCGTGACGTACTGGGCTTGTGGATCGAGCACACCGAAGGCGCGAAGTTCTGGCTCAAGGTCTTCAATGAACTCAAGACGCGCGGCTGCCAGGACATCCTGATCGCCGTGGTCGATGGCCTCAAGGGGCTCGCCGATGCGATTGGCACGGCCTACCCGCGCACCGCCGTGCAGACCTGCATCGTGCATCTGATACGCAACAGCCTGGAATACGCGAGTTACAAGGACCGGAAGGCTATCGCCGCGGCGCTGCGCCCGATCTACACGGCCGCAAGCGGGCAGGCCGCGCAGCAGGCGCTTGAGGCATTCGCTGCAGGCCCATGGGGCACCCGATATCCGACCATTGTGCAATCCTGGCGGCGTGCGTGGGAGAACGTCACGCCGTTCTTCGTGTTTCCACCAGAAATACGCCGGGTCATCTACACGACGAACGCCATCGAGAGCCTGAACATGCAGTTGCGCAAGATCATCAAGACGCGCGGGCACTTCCCCAATGACGAAGCGGCCATCAAGCTGCTGTGGCTGGCATTACGAAACGTGCTTGCAAAGTCCGTGCGCCATGCCTATGACTGGAAATCTGCGATGAACCAGTTTGCCATCCTGTTTGGCGAGCGGTTTACGCGGGCGCGCGGGTAGCGTTTTTTTTAACCGCCTCGCCCACAAAAATGCGGACAGGTTC
>NZ_JBFPKP010000049.1:0-2331 GCF_040948855.1 Paraburkholderia sp. BR10882
CTTCACAGCCTCCCACCTATCCTACACAAACCGGTTCAAAGTCCAATGCAAAGCTACAGTAAAGGTTCATGGGGTCTTTCCGTCTAGCCGCGGGGAGATTGCATCATCACAAACACTTCAACTTCGCTGAGTCTCGGGAGGAGACAGTGTGGCCATCGTTACGCCATTCGTGCAGGTCGGAACTTACCCGACAAGGAATTTCGCTACCTTAGGACCGTTATAGTTACGGCCGCCGTTTACCGGGACTTCAATCAAGAGCTTGCACCCCATCATTTAATCTTCCGGCACCGGGCAGGCGTCACACCCTATACGTCCACTTTCGTGTTTGCAGAGTGCTGTGTTTTTATTAAACAGTCGCAGCCACCAGTTTATTGCAACCCCTTCACCCTTCTGGCGCAAGCCAGTCAAGCTACCAGGGCGTACCTTATCCCGAAGTTACGGTACCAATTTGCCGAGTTCCTTCTCCCGAGTTCTCTCAAGCGCCTTAGAATACTCATCTCGCCCACCTGTGTCGGTTTGCGGTACGGTCACTGTTGAACTGAAGCTTAGAGGCTTTTCTTGGAACCACTTCCAGTTGCTTCGTCTCCGAAGAGACTGGCCTCACACCCTTGAATCCCGCGCCCGGATTTGCCAAAGCGCCTTCTCCAATGCAAGGACCGGGACTTCCAACACCCGGACAACCTTCCGCGATCCGTCCCCCCATCGCATTCAACAATGGTGCAGGAATATTGACCTGCTTCCCATCAGCTACGCATTTCTGCCTCGCCTTAGGGGCCGACTCACCCTACGCCGATGAACGTTGCGTAGGAAACCTTGGGCTTACGGCGAGGGGGCCTTTCACCCCCTTTATCGCTACTCATGTCAGCATTCGCACTTCCGATACCTCCAGCACGCTTTTCAACGCACCTTCGCAGGCTTACGGAACGCTCTCCTACCATGCATATAAATATGCATCCGCAGCTTCGGTATATGGCTTAGCCCCGTTACATCTTCCGCGCAGGACGACTCGATCAGTGAGCTATTACGCTTTCTTTAAAGGGTGGCTGCTTCTAAGCCAACCTCCTGACTGTTTTAGCCTTCCCACTTCGTTTCCCACTTAGCCATATTTGGGGACCTTAGCTGGCGGTCTGGGTTGTTTCCCTCTTGACACCGGACGTTAGCACCCGATGTCTGTCTCCCGTGATTGCACTCTTCGGTATTCGGAGTTTGCTATGGCGACGTAATCCGCAATGGACCCATCAACCATGACAGTGCTCTACCCCCGAAGGTGATACACGAGGCACTACCTAAATAGTTTTCGGAGAGAACCAGCTATTTCCAGGTTTGTTTAGCCTTTCACCCCTATCCACAGCTCATCCCCTAACTTTTCAACGTTAGTGGGTTCGGTCCTCCAGCACGTGTTACCGTGCCTTCAACCTGGCCATGGATAGATCACCTGGTTTCGGGTCTACACCCAGCGACTGGACGCCCTGTTCGGACTCGCTTTCGCTACGCCTGCCCTATTCGGTTAAGCTTGCCACTGAATGTAAGTCGCTGACCCATTATACAAAAGGTACGCCGTCACCCCTTGCGAGGCTCCGACTGTTTGTATGCATGCGGTTTCAGGATCTGTTTCACTCCCCTCCCGGGGTTCTTTTCGCCTTTCCCTCACGGTACTGGTTCACTATCGGTCGATCACGAGTATTTAGCCTTGGAGGATGGTCCCCCCATCTTCAGACAGGATTTCACGTGTCCCGCCCTACTTGTCGTACACCTAGTTCTTCCATTCCGCCTTCGCCTACGGGGCTATCACCCACTATGGCCGCACTTTCCAGAGCGTTTGGCTGACGGTACAGATAAAGAGTACAGGCTGGTCCCATTTCGCTCGCCACTACTTTGGGAATCTCGGTTGATTTCTTTTCCTGCGGCTACTTAGATGTTTCAGTTCGCCGCGTTCGCTTCGCATGGCCTATGTATTCAGCCATGGATACTCCATTCGGAGTGGGTTTCCCCATTCGGACATCTGTGGATCAAAGCTCGTTTGCCAGCTCCCCACAGCTTTTCGCAGGCTACCGCGTCCTTCATCGCCTGTGATCGCCAAGGCATCCACCACATGCACTTGTTCGCTTGACCCTATAACGGGTGTGTCTCGCGGTGATTGCTCACTTCGGACCCACTCGCTACAGGTTGAGTATTCGTGTTGCGCCGTATTTCAAGGCAATCTTTCGATCACTTAAAAATACATTGATACAATCACAACCCTGATTCACCTACTCCACACCCATCTCCAGGTGTGTTTTGGATGAATCTCTTTACTACTTCTTCCTGATTGTTAAAGAACGACAGCCGATA